>JAYTTO010000394.1:0-5328 GCA_043744975.1 Betaproteobacteria bacterium
CGCGCCGGCCTGGGAGTAGGTGGCGATGCCGCTCGGGTCGTCATCGGCCGCACCGGTGATCAGTCCCGGTCCGAGCTTGCGCAAAACATCGCGGAATGCCGGCATCGGACTCATGCAACAAGCGCCGGTTGCAGGCGCAAGGCGGAGCGCCCGACAGGCACGGGGGCAGGAATCTTCAGGTTCATGAGCAAGGCCAGAGGCGAGCTGCCGACCAGCCGCGCAGGACAATTGTGGCCATCCCGGCGATCGAGACGGCGGGCGGCACCGGGACCGCGGGCTGGTCACGGCGCCCGATCCTACGCGCTCGACCCCGATGGCGATATCATCCACCCCGCCCGTCTCGCGACCGTGGGTCGGCTCCCGCAATCCCTGCTGCCCCCCTCGAATCGACAGCCCCCCGGGCTTCGGCTACCCTCTGATTTCATGCCCGAGAAGAACCACACCGCCGCGCCGCACCCGCGCCATGTGCCGCTGGAGGCCGCTCGCCGCGTCCGCCCGCCGGCCGGCGCGTTGTCCTCGCTCGTGTTCGAGCACGGGTCGATGGTGCTGCGGCTGTACTCGCCCCACGGCCATGACGCGCAGAAGCCGCATACCCGCGACGAGATCTACGTCGTCGCCAGCGGCAGCGGTGTGTTCGTCAACGGCGACACCCGCCACGACTGCTCGACCGGTGACGCGCTGTTCGTCCCGGCCGGCGTCACCCACCGGTTCGAGTCCTTCACCGACGACTTCGCCGTCTGGGTGGTGTTCTACGGGGCCGAAGGCGGCGAGGTCGCCTAGGTGAACACGGTCCGGGATACTGCCCGCGTCACGCCTCTCGCCGACGCCGACGTCATGACGACGGTCGCGCCCTCGGTATCCGTGGTCATCCCGGTCTACAACGAAGCCGAGAATCTCCTCGACCTCGTCACGCGCGTGCACGACGCACTGGCCGCGGCGCACCGGTCGTTCGAGCTGATCTGCGTCGACGACGGCTCGCGCGACGGCAGCGCGCGCATGCTCGAGCAACTCGCCGCCGGGCGGCCGTGGCTGCGGCCGGTCTACCTGATCCGCAATTACGGCCAGTCGACGGCGCTGCAGGCCGGTTTCGACATCGCCACCGGCGACTTCATCGCCACGCTCGACGGCGACCTGCAGAACGACCCGGCGGACGTGCCGCGGCTGCTGTCGCACCTCGAACTGAACCCCGACATCGACGTCATCTCGGGCTGGCGCAAGGACCGGCAGGACGCCACCCTGTCGCGCAAACTGCCCTCGCGCATCGCCAACGGCCTGATCTCGCGCGTGACCGGCGTATCGCTGCACGACTACGGCTGCGCGCTGAAGGTCTACCGGTCGCGCGTCATCCACGACCTGCGGCTCTATGGCGAGTTGCACCGCTTCATCCCGGCGCTCGCGGCCGAGGTCGGCGCGCGCATCATCGAGATGCCGGTCAACCACGCGGCGCGCCTGCGCGGCACCTCCAAGTACGGCATCGACCGCACCTTCCGCGTGCTGCTCGACCTGCTCTGGATCAAATTTCTGCTGCGCTTCCTGCATCGCCCGATCCATGCCTTCGGCGGGGTCGGCCTCGGCCTCGGCGTCGCGGGCGGGCTCATCCTCGCCTGGCTCAGCATCGACAAGCTGGCCTTCGGTCATGCCATCGGCGGCCGTCCGCTGCTGCTGCTCGGCGTCATGCTGGTGCTGATCGGCGTGCAGCTCATCGCCACCGGCGTGATCGGCGAACTGCTGACCCGCATCTATCACGAGCCCCAGGGCCGCCCCCAATACATGACCCGCAGCCAGCCGCGCCCTGCCCCGCGCCGGCAGGGTTAGGGCACAGGGCTGGAACCAACTTGCCCAAGCCGCTGACCATCGCCCTGCGCATCGGGGGCGGACTTGCACTGCTTGCGGCAGTAGCCTGGTACATTGGCCCGGAGACCATTGCGCGCAGTCTTGCCAATGCCGATCGCGGCCTGTTCGGACTGGCGCTGCTGCTGGGCCTGAGCGCGAGCCTGTGCTCCGCCAGGCGCTGGGCCTACATTGCCCGTGCCCTCGGCCTGGATGCGCCCGTCGGCAGCCTGATCCCGATGTATGGCCGGGCCATGACCAGCAACATCCTGCTGCCCGGCGCGACCGTTTCCGGTGACCTGTTGCGCAGCTACGAGCTGTCGCGGCGCGGCAATCCCCTGGTGGAGTCGATGGCCTCGGTCGCGCTCGATCGGCTCAGCGGTCTCTGGACCCTGGCGGTGCTCTCGTTCGTCGGCGCCGGCATCGCCGTGGTGACCGGCATTCAGGCCGCCGGTGTCGTGCCGCGCCAGGACCTGCTGATCGCCTACGGCGCCCTGCTGTTCACGATCGTCGCATTGCCGTTCGTGCCATGGCCGATCGCATGGCTGCGGGCGCTGCCGATCGGCTCCGCCGCCGGTATCGCCGCTCTGTGGGAACGCTGGAACGACCCGCACACGCGGATCAAGCTGCGCGTGGCGAAATCGGTCGGGCTGTCGCTCCTGGTGCAGTTGCTGTGCGCCGGCGAACTCGCGATCTGCGCGCGCTCGCTCGGGCTGGAGTTGCCGTTCGTGTTCATGCTGGCCGCCTCGGCGCCGATCTTCGTGATGGCCGCGCTGCCATTGGGTGTTGCCGGCTTCGGCACCCGTGAGATCGCCGCGGTCACGGTGCTCGGCATGGCGGGTGTGTCGCCCGGGCTCGCGGCCGGCACCAGTGTGTTGTTCGGACTCGTCGGCGTGCTGCAGGGGATGCTCGCGGCACCGCTGTTCCTGCTGCGGCCGGCAACGCGGCAATGATCTGGTTCCCCGGCAACAACGCCCCGTCGATTATCGCCGCGGACCACGTGGCGCCGACCGGTCCCGCGCCCGGCGGCCTGCTCGCGCTGCTGGTGTTCGCCGTGGTCATGAGCTTCTTCGTCGGCTTGGGTAGCGTGCCACTGTTCGATCTCGACGAAGGCGCCTTCAGCGAAGCCACGCGCGAGATGCTGCTCCGCGGCGATTACATCTCCACCTTTCTCAACGGCGAACCGCGCTACGACAAGCCGGTGCTGATCTACTGGCTGCAGGCGGTCTCCGTGCTCGGCCTGGGCATCAACGAATTCGCGTTCCGGCTCCCCTCGGCACTCTGCGCGACCGGCTGGGTGGCCTTCGTCTACCTGTTCGTCAAGCGCGTCCGCGACGGGCGCACCGGCTTCATGGCCGCGATGTTCACCGCGACCGCCGCCGGCATCACCGTGATCGGCCGTGCCGCGATCGCCGACGCCCTGCTCAACATGCTGATCGTGGCGTCGATGGCCAGCGCGTTTCTCTATTTTCGCGAGCGCCGCACCGTGTGGTTGCATGCGGCCTTCATCGCCATCGGCTTCGGCCTGCTTGCCAAAGGCCCGATTGCCGTCATCGTCCCGGGCGCGGTGACGTTGCTCTATTGCCTGTCCACACGCGATCTGCGCGGCTGGGCGCGCGCCATGTTAGATCCGGCCGGCATCGCGCTCATGCTGGCGATCGCGGCGCCGTGGTACATCGCCCAGTACCTCAAGGAAGGCGACGCCTTCGTGCAGGGCTTCCTGATGAAGCACAACATCGAGCGCTTCAGCTCGCCGATGCACGGCTTCAACGGCAGCGTGTTCTTCTACGTGCCGTGGCTGTTCGTCGCCACGCTGCCGTTCACGGCACCGCTGCTGAACCTGCTGCGCAATCCGCGCCAGCTCTGGGACGACGACCTGACCCGCTTCTGCCTGCTCTGGTTCGCCTTCGTCTTCGTGTTCTTCTCGCTGTCGGGAACCAAGCTGCCGCACTACGTGTTCTACGGCTACACCGGCCTGTTCGTGGCGATGGCGGCGCGCGTCGGCACGCTGCGGTCGCCGGTGCTGGCGCTGCTGCCGGCGCTGCTGCTCTTCATTGCACTCGCGGCGCTGCCATGGACGGTCGGGCATTTCGCCGGCGGCGTCGCCGACCCCTACTACCGCGAGGCCCTGGCCAATGTCCGCGAATACTTCGGCACCAGCTTCTACGTGTTCTCGGCGCTGGCGGTCGTCGCTGTCGTGGCGTTGATGGTGGAGCGGCGGCTTTCGATTCCGGCCAAGCTCGGCGTGGTCGGCGTCATCAATGCCACCGCCCTGGCGCTCTTCGTCCTGCCGGCGGCGGGCGAGGTGCAGCAGGCGCCGATCCGCGACGCGGCGCTGCTCGCCCGCGAGCGCGGCTACGATGTGGTCATGTGGGGCCTCAACACGCCGAGCTTCATCGTCTACTCCGGCCGGCTGGTCGCGCGGCGCGATCCGCGCCCGGGCGAGATCGCGCTCACGCGCCTGCAGAAGCTGCGCGACCGCAACGATTACGACGTGCTGTTCAGCCGCAACGGCATCGCGCTGGTGCGGCTGCACGAAGCGACACGATGACACGCGCCCCCGCCCCGCATCCGGCCGTGATCTGGGCAGTGCCGGCAATCGCCATCGGCATCCTGGTCGCGCTGCTGGCCACCAACGGCAATCGCAACACCTTTCTCGCGATCAACGCCTGGAGCCACGCCACCGGACCCGCACCGTGGTCGTATCTCACCGTGCTCGGCGACACCACGGTTGCCATCGCGCTGTTCCTGCCGTTCGCGCTGCGGCGGCCCGATGTGCTGCGCGCCTTGGCAGTCGGTGCCGTGCTCGCCACCTTGTTCGTGCACGGCCTCAAACCGCTGCTCGCACAGCCACGGCCACCGGCGGTGATCGAGGCGAGCCAGATCACCATCATCGGCCCGCGCCACACCACGCAATCGTTCCCGTCCGGCCACACCACCACCATCTTCGTCGCCGCCAGCGTGCTCTGGATGCACTTTCGCAATCCGTGGCTGCGCGCCTTCGCGCTGGCTATCGCCATCGCCGTCGGACTCTCGCGCGCGGTGGTCGGTGTCCATTGGCCCGTGGACATCGCCGGCGCCGCGGCCGGCGGCTGGCTCTGCGGCGCCTTCGGCACCTTGCTGGCGGAACGCTGGTCCGCCGGCATCCGGATGCCGGCCCAGACCGTCATGACCGTCATCGCCGCGGGCTGCGCGATCGCCCTCCTCGCCGGCCTGCACACCGGCTACCCGCAGGCGGCGCCGTTGCAATATGCCATCGGTGCGGGCGCGCTGATCGCGCTCGCCGCCGCCATTTACCACCGTAAACACCATCCCGCAAAGGACGACATCGCGTCATGAATCCCCAACCCTCCGTGCCCCCGCGGCGCTTTCTCACCATCGGCACCGAACTCGGGATCGACCGGCACGTGGTGCACGGCTACGTCTCCGCCCACTACACCGACCTGCCGCGCGCGCGACCGTGGCTGCGCCTGCTGCGCGAGAAGTTCCGCCTTCCCA
>JAYTTO010000395.1:0-2738 GCA_043744975.1 Betaproteobacteria bacterium
ATCTCGTACTCGCCCTCGCGGTTGACGATGATGCCGAACTGGTCGGCAGTCGGCTTGATCCAGGCCTCCATCGTCAGGGTCGACGACATCTGCAGCGACGGATCGGTGCCGGCGTTGACGAACGTATTCCCGTCGAAGGAAAGCGCGTTGGTCGCACCCGACTGCTGAGCAACCGGGCGCAGGGTGGGTGCAACGTGCGCGTCGAACATCACGTCGGTGCCGTCCGACTGCTGCGGGGCGAAGCCGAGGGCGTCGGCATCGTAGAGTGTCGCGTTGGCGAACGAAGAATCGCTGACGTTCAGATGCAGCAGTCCGCCATCGACCGCAAAGCTCACCGCGTCCACGGCGAATCCCGCTGCGGCCAGTTCTGCGCCGAGCAGGTTGTTCAGGTCCGTCGCGAGATCGCCGAGGGACGCATTGCCGGCGGTGTCGGCGGGCGTCAGCGTGAGGGCGAACCAGGTTCGCGCACCGTCCTTCTGGGTGATCTGCAGGCGCGCGGACAGGTTGTCGTCGAGCTGCCCGTCCTGCGGCGGCGCCCCGGCAGGATCGACGCCCAGGCGGGCGGCGAGCAGGCGGGCATTGATGCCGAGCGTCGGCGCGATGGTGGCGTCGTTGGCGGTCAGCGCGAGCTTGCCGCCGACGACGGAGAACTGCACGGCGCCGGCTGCCAGTCCGTTCGCGACCAGCGAGGGCGCCAGGACCGCGTTCATGTCCGCGACCAGGTCGCCGAGGCTGTGGTTGTCCGCGGCACGTGCCTGCGAGACGTCGAGCGGCACGAACACACGGGTGCCGTCGAGCTTCTCGATGCGCAACTGGAACGACAGATCGTCGCTCAGCTTGCCGTCGATCTGGCGCGGCGCCGGTGCACTGATGCCTTCGGTGCCCAACGTGCTCTCGATCGCCGGGATGAAGACGTCGTGTGCACGGTTGTCGAGCGGATTGCCTTCAAGACCGAGCACCCGCAGCGACGGCAGCACCGGGTCGATGCGCTCGAGACGGACCGCGTCGGCCGCGGCAAGGCCGTCGGCGTGATTGAGCACGACCTGAACCTTGAGCCCGTCGAGCTGGGTCGGATCGTTGGTGACGTTGACCACGCCCAGGCTCTGCCAGGACTTTCCGCCGTACGTTGCGCCGGTCGGTGCGGATCGCTGGTCCAGCGTCGCCACGATGCCGGGCGGACGGATGAACATGGTGTCGCCGTTTTCCAGGAAGACAGACTTGCCCTGGTAGTTGATGGTGCCGACCGAGCCGCTGGCCGTGACGGCCTGCACACTCTCCGGGATCAACGTGGCATATACGCCGTAGGCGCCGAGCTGCGTCAGCGCCGTCGGGCCGCTGCCGCCGAACTCGGGACGCGTGGTGAAGTCGCCGTGCAGGAGTCCGGTCTCGAAACCGACCTGCCCCGCGCCGAGCTTGGGCACGGTGATCGCTTCGTCGGTGAGATTGGCGAACAGCAGCAGGTCGTAACCGGCGTAGTTATCGGTCAGGCCGAGGATCGATGCATCGACGCGCGCAACCGCCATCGCTGCATCGGTCGGCGCCGCATTGCGCATCGACTGCGTGAATAGCTGCTGCGCGTTGACCGGCAACAGCCCGAACGCCGCCGCACCGCCCTGCAGATCGGGAATGAACGGCGTGAGCGCGCCGTCATCGAGGAACGGATTGGTCGTGCGGGTGCCGGTGTAGGTCTCGACACGCCCTTGCACAGCCTGGGTCACGGCGCCATCAGGGCCGGTATTGACGAACTGGAACCGACCGGCGTTGCTGCCGAGCACGAAGCGGCCATCGCCGCCCGGGACGCTGCCGCCGTTGCCGCCAGTCAGCTGGACGATGGTGTTGTCGGAGTTCACGACGGAACCCGACAGGCGGATCGTTCCGCCGGAACCACCGCCGCCGGTACCGCCTGATCCACCAGTACCGCCGGTGCCACCAGCACCGCCGGTCGCACCATTCCCGCCCGTGCCGCCGGGGCTGCCCGACACGACAAAGCCGCGGCCGCCGAATCCCCGGAACCCGCCGATGAAGATCGTCTGGGTCTTGCCGGGCTCTCCTGCAGCGCCCTGACCGCCGCCGAAACCGCCATTGCCTGGCGATCCGCCGGACGCGGTGCCCGGGCTGGCGCCGTCACCGCCACGCGACGACAGGTCAGCGCCGCTGATGCTGATGCGACCGAGGGCGACGATCTCGAAGGCGCCGCCGCCTGCGCCACCAATGCCACCCGCTGCACCGGTACCGCCGGTACCGCCAATGCCGCCGAAGCCGCCGCCCCCGCCGCCACCACCGGCGCCGCCACCCACGCCGAAGATCCCGGCGGCGCCACCACCGCCACCGCCACCACCACCGCCGCCGGTGCCGGAGCCACCGCCACCACCGCCCGTACCCCCGCCACCACCACCGCCGCCGGTGCCGCCGGAAAGGAAATCGCCGGCAACGCCGTTGAAGCCACCGAAACCGTCATACGCGCCGGCACCGAAGGTGCCCGAGCCACCGGAAGCGGACGTACCGTCCCCGCCCGTACCGCCACCTGACGTGCCACCGGCACCGCCGGGGGTTTGGAAGCCGGGGAAACCGCTCAGCCCGATCTGGCTGAGGAAGTCCGAATTGCCAGGGCTCCCGCCGCCGCTGCCGCCACCCTCCGGATTGGCAAAACCGCCATTGCCGGACGCGGCTGACTGACCAAGGGACCCAGCGCTACCCCACGTCCCGTTGCCACCAGCGGAGCCCCCCGCACCGGCACC
>JAYTTO010000396.1:0-6296 GCA_043744975.1 Betaproteobacteria bacterium
CGGACCATTGCCTGGACCGTCCGGCACGCAGGCCGGGACAGGCAGTTGGAGAGCCAGCCGGCGACATGGCGGCTCCTGGCGAGCAGCGACGGCGCCGGGCCGATCCACTCGAACACGGTCGCCAGGTTGATGTCGGCGACCGTGAACCGGTCGCCGACGACGTAGCGGCAACGACCCAGGTGCGCGTCGAGCACTGCCACCGGCGCCTGCAGGCGCTCGATCGCCTTGGTTACCGATGTCTGCCGGCGCTTGCTCTTCGATGGCGCTGCGCGATCGAGCAGCAGCGTCAGCGCGTCGAGTTCGACCTCGGTCGTGGCCCAGAAGCTCCACATCGTCATCTGCGCCTCTTCGCTCAGCGTCGCGGGCGCCAGTGCGCCGCCATGCTTGCGCGCAAGGTACAGGTTGATGGCCATCGATTCCCACACGATCAGTCCATCGTCATCGATGACCGGGACGTGCCCGTTGGGGTTGATGCCGAGGAACTCGGCGGTACGGCAGTGATCCGGGACGATCGGCCGGAACTCGGTCTCGATATGGCGGTAGGCGAGCCCGAGTTCTTCGGCCAGCCAGAGGGTGCGGTTGGCACGCGACAGGGCCACGCCGTAGATCGTCAACGCCATTCGGTCCTCCAGGATCTGCAATCATTGCCGGACGCCGACGGTCCCGGAGTCGAGGCGAATGTTACTGGTTGGGTCGGCCCGGTGGGTGCATCGAAGCCCGCGTCCGACTACCATCGGGCGATGAAGATCCGTCGCAGGTTCGTGTCGTCGCTGCTGGCCGCGGCAATGCTGGTCCTGGTAGCCGGGGTGCGCGCCGCGCCGGAGAAGCCCGCCATCACCCTCGCCGTCGGTGGCAGGAGCACGCTGTACTACCTGCCGCTGACGCTGGCAGAACGCCTGGGCTACTTCCGCGAAGAGGGACTGGAAGTCGAGATCGTCGACTTCCCCGGCGGCGCGAAGGCGCTGCAGGCGCTGATCGGCGGCAGCGCCGATGTGGTGTCGGGAGCCTTCGAGCACACCATCGTCATGCAGACGCTGGGCCAGAAGGTGCAGGCCTTCGTGCTCCAGAACACCAATCCCGGCATCTCCCTGGGCATCGCCGCTGCCCAGGCGGGTCGCTATTCGTGGCCCAAGGACCTGAAGGGCATGAAAGTGGGCATCACCGCGCCGGGTTCCAGCACCCAGATGTTCGTCAACCAACTCCTCGCGTCGGTCGGCCTGACGCCGGACGACGTCTCGTATATCGGCGTCGGCACCGGGGCCACCGCGGTGGCGGCGATGCGCAGTGGCCGGATCGATGCCCTGGCGAACGTCGAGCCGGTGATGACCCTGCTCGAGCGCGACGGCGCCATGAAGGTAGTGGTGGAGACCACCACCGATGCGGGCACTCGCGCCGTGTTCGGCGGGTCGCTGCCGGCCGCGACGCTGTATGCGCGCGCCAGCTTCGTGCAGCAGAATCCGGCCACTATCCAGGCACTGACCACGGCCATGGTGCGTGCTCTGCGGTGGCTGCAGAAGGCTACGCCGGACGAGGTCGCCGCCGTGGTGCCGCCCGAGTACCTGCTGGGAGATCGCGCGCTCTATCTGACCGCGTTGCAGAAGCTGCGGCCGACTTATTCGAAGGACGGCCGGATCTCCAGGGTGCTGGTAAAGAACAGCTACGAGGTGTTGCTCAAGAGCAACGCCGCGGTGCGCCGGGCCCCGGTGCTGTGGCTGGAGCAGACCTACACCAATGCCTTCGTCGAGCAGGCGTTGAAGCAGCTGCCTTGAATCCGCCGGCGCTCGAACTGCGCAACGTCACGTGCGGATTCGCGGATACGGACGGCAACCGGCGCGAGGCAGTGCGCGACGTGTCGCTTGCCGTCGCCGAGCACGAGTTCGTCAGCCTGGTCGGCCCGACCGGATGCGGCAAGACCACTCTCCTCAATACGGCAGCCGGCCTGCTGCCGCCAGCGGCGGGCGAGGTGCTTGCCGGTGGCGTCCGGGTGGCGGGCCGCAACGAGCGGGCGGGCTACGTGTTCCAGTCCGACGTGCTGCTGCCCTGGAACACGGCGCTCGACAACATTGCGCTGTCCCTGCGCCTGGGCGGCGCGGCGCCGGCAGCGGCCCGGGCCGCTGCCGGCATCTGGCTGGACCGGGTCGGGTTGGCCGGTTTCGGCGGGCATTTCCCGCACCAGCTCTCGGGCGGGATGCGCAAGCGCGTTCACCTTGCGCAGGTGCTGGTCCGGGATCCCGCGCTACTGCTGATGGACGAGCCGTTCTCGGCGCTCGATGCCCAGACCCGCATGCTCATGGCCGATCTGCTGCTGACGCTGTGGCAGCGCGATCGCAAGTCCGTGCTGTTCGTGACCCACGACCTCGAAGAAGCGATCGCGCTGTCCGACCGGGTCCTGGTGCAGTCGGCCGGACCGGCCTCGCAGGTGATCGCGACGTTCGCGATCCCGCTGCCGCGGCCGCGAAACGTGGCCGAGATCCGATTATCGCCGGCGTTCCAGGATGTCCACCGCGAGATCTGGGATTGCCTGCGCGGCGAGGTCATGCGCGCCAGTCGCATGACACCGGGCGCATGACACCAGGCGCATGACGGTGGCAACGCTGCGCCTGCGGGCGCTCCAGGTGCTCCTGGCCGTGGCGCTGATCGGCGCCTGGCATGTGCTCACGGCGGTCGGGTGGTTGCCGCCCTTCTTCTTCGGCCGGCCGCTCCAGGTCGGGAAACGGCTGGTCGACTGGTTTGTCACCGGCAGCGTCCTGCCGCACCTTGCGGTCACCCTCGGCGAGACGCTGCTCGCGTTCCTGTTCGGCACGCTGGCGGGCATTGCGTGCGGGCTGTGGCTGGGGGTGGCCGCGTTCGCGGCCCGGTTGCTCGATCCGTGGCTCAAGGCGCTGAACGCCGTTCCCCGGGTGATCCTGGCGCCGATCTTCGCGGTCTGGTTCGGTCTCGGCATGGCATCCAAGGTGCTGCTCGGCATTACCCTGGTGTTCTTCGTGGTGTTCTTCGCCGTGTTCCATGGGGTCCGCGGCACCGACCCGGGCATTCTGGCCAATGCGCGGATGCTGGGGGCGACCCGCCGGGGCCTGCTCCGGCACGTGTATCTCCCGGGCGCCCTGGCCTGGGCATTCGCGAGCCTGCATACCGCGGTGGGCCTGGCCTTTGTCGGCGCCGTGGTCGGCGAGTACCTCGGGTCATCCCGGGGCATCGGCTACCTGATCCTGCAGGCCGAGGGCGAGTTCGACATCGACACCGTCCTGGCCGGCGTGATCTTGCTGACGATCTGCGCGCTGGTCCTGGATGCGGTGGTGTCGGCCGGGGAGCGGCGGTTGCTACGCTGGCGTCCCTGATCACGCGCTGCGTCGCAGCATGTCGCCGCTGGGCAACAACCTATTTTTATAGGGAAAGCCGGCTTCCGGCAACAAACCCCGTTGTCTCGTTGCCCCCCGGTAGTACCCTGGAAACCTGACAAACCGAACGAATCAACGCCCCCATTGGGGCTTTGAAAGCAACGGGTTGTGGCGATTCAGGGGGCTGGTCATGCAAGCCCCGGATGGGCCTGAATTTGCCTTTCTGTGAGATTTTCTTGAGTCTGCGCCTTGGAATTGCCTTACAGTAGCCTTACAGCGAAGGTCCCCGATAACCGGGGTCGGGGCGGAGGCCAGGTGTCTCCGATTGGTGTGCGCCGCCACCCGAGGGGTAGGTCGCGGCGGGTCCAAGTTCCACGGGAGCGGTCGCCATGACCACGAAGAAGGCGTTGCTGAGCGGTTTCCGGTTGCATGACCTCATGGCGGCGGGCGCGCGGTTGCGCGACCGGTTCCGCCAGCAGGAACGCGCCGCCGCGACCGAGATCCCGCCGTTCGCGCGCAAGCGCCTGCCGCGGCTGCTGTTCGAGAGCCTGGAACCCCGCCTGCTGCTCTCCGCCAGCCCCATCACCCCGCCCGCCATCGCCGCCAGCATCGACGCCGACTTCAGCGCCAATCTGGGTGCGGTCAACGTGATCCTCGAAGTGGTCGACACGGGTGGCGCCAGCCCGGTGCTCCAGTTGCGCAACGGCGCGACCATCATCGATTCCGAGGTGCTCGACAAGGACGTCAAGGTCAACTTCAAGGGCTCGGCGTTCAGCGACACCGTCACCATCGACATCCGCTTCGACGACGGCGCGGCGGGTACCAAGGCATTCGCCGGGCGCACGGTGTTCCTCGACTTCGACGGCGGTTTCGACACGCCGCTGGTCAACGACCAGGTGATCGTCGCCAGCACCGGCCCGGATCTGTACACGCCGGCCAACTTTTTTATCAAGAGCTCCGACGACGTGGTGGTCAACACCGCCGTCAGCACCTTGCTCGACTTCCAGATCGAGTCGACCAAGTCGATCACGCTCAATTCCGGCGGCTCGATTGCCGCGGGACGCGACATCTACCTGGCCGTCAACTCGGTGGCGAAGGCCGGCATCCTCGGGACCGACCTGCTCGCCAATGCCGGGGGGCAGATCACCGTCAGCGGCGCGACCCTGACCGGCGAGGACATCGGCCTGGTGGTCGAGTCGAAGATCGACATCGACAGCAAGGCCGCCGACCTGTTCGGCGGCGCCGTGAAGGTCGTCGCGATCCAGGGCACATCGACGGCCGGCGTGCTGGTCAACGCCGCATCGGTCATTACCGCGTCGGCCGATCTGCTGCTCTCCGCCACGTCCAATGTGCGCGCCAAGGCCAGTACTGCGCCCGACGGTTCCAGCAGCAATTCGTCGGCCGACGCCACCATTGCAACCGCGATAATCAGCAGCAGCGCAACCACGACGGTGGCGGGCACCGCCAATCTCACGGCCGGCGGCGTCGCCGACGTGAAGGCGCAGAACACCGTCGACATCATCACCAGCGCCGACGGCACGGCCGGCGGGTCGAGCAGCAGTGCCGTCGGCGGCACGCTGGCACTGACGATCCTCTCCGGCGACACCCAGGCGGCGATCGACGGCGCGGCGCGCCTGCGTGGCGCGACCGTCAACGTGATCGCCAAGAGCGACCGCACGGTCGAGACCTTCGCCAAGGCCACGCAGGGCGGCGCCACCGACGACGGCACGGCCAACAACACCAAGAGCGAACAGAAGCTTACCGAATTCGACGCCAAGGCCGACAGCGGCGGTGGCGGTGGCGGCAACGTGTCGTTCGCCGCGGCGGTCGCCATCACCTCGATCACGGGCGATTCGATCGCGTCGATCGGCAGCACCGGACTGGTCCGCGGCGACAACGGCATCAGCGTTCGCGCCGAAGCCAATCACCCGAATCCAGCGACCGCCGGGCGCTTCACCACGGTGGCCGATGCGTCGTCCACCAGCGGCAGCACCGGCATCGGCGTTGCGGTCGCCATCAACATCGGCAACAGCGATGCGCGTGCCTTCATCGCCAACGCCGCGCAGTTGCAGGGCTCGACCATCGCCGTCGATGCGGTGCTGACGACCGCGGACCGCTTCGGCGCGCAGGCCACTTCCGGCGCGAGCGCTGCCAGCGTCGGCATCGCCGGTTCGCTGGCCATCAACTCCGGGATCATGCGCAGCGAAGCCACGCTCGAGAGCGGGGCGAACACGACGATCATCGGCAGCGGCGGTTTTCTGCTGCGCGCCAACAGCACCACCGGGAACACCGCCAAGGCACTGCCGCGCGAGAACGTCACCGGCGAGAGCCTGGGTGTCGGCGCCTCGGTCGCGATCAACATCGCCGATACCGTCACCCGCGCCGAGATCGAGAACGCCGCGTCACTCACGGGTGCGGGTGCGGTCACGGTTTCCGCCAACTCCAACAGCGCCATCAATTCCGAAGCGCGTGCCGGCGCCAAGGGTGGCACCGCCATCGTGCCGGTCGCCGCCATCACCATCGGCAATGAAGACACGATCGCGCACATCGGCACCGGCGCCACGCTCTCGGCGACCAGCGCTGCGGTCACGGCGGTGCATCGCGGCACCGCCACCAGCAAGGCAGAAGGCGACGCCGAAGGCAGCAGCAATGCGGCGATCGGTGCGTCGTTCGGCCTCGATGTCATGGTCGACAAGACCGAGGCGACGATCGATCGCGCCCTGGTCCTGGGCGGCGCGTTGCTCCTGCGTGCCGACAGCAGGCAGTCGACCACGACCGCGGCAAAGGCCAGCTCCAAAGGTGGCGAAGAGGCCGACGCCGACGGCAACACGTCCGGCGACAACGTCGACCAGAAGACCACCAAGAAGCGCAATCTCGGCGATTCGGTCGCAACGTCCAAGGGCGGCCGCAACAGCGCGGCCGGCGGCGCCACGCCGTCGGCATCTACCGCCGACAAGA
>JAYTTO010000397.1:0-22658 GCA_043744975.1 Betaproteobacteria bacterium
CGTCTGGGAGGGCAACTTCTGGGGCAACATCTTCGCCCCCACCCGCACCGCGTACTCGTGCGCTTTCAACACGACCTATGGCGCGACGTGCATCGGCAACCACCGCATCACCTACACGCAATCGATGTCGTCGAGCTACGGCTTGCCCGGCGCGAGCGGCCGTACCTGTGCCACCACGGGTGGCTGCGGCTTCACCGACCTCGGCACGTGCAGCTCCACGGCGGCGAGCTGCAACAGCGCGCGCACCAACTGCACTTCGAATGGCGTGAGCTACCCTGTGACCACGTCAGCCCTGGAGAGCATCAGCGCGGCCACGGCTTGCGCCACGTTCTATTACTGAGCGCTCGTCTTGAGGTCAGGCCCGGCCGACGACGCGCTTCAAGAAGCCCCAGAAGCGGCCACCGCGCTGCTTCAGCTCTTCGGAGCGTTGCTCGGTCGCTGGAGTCGGTTTGGTCGCGCTCATGCCCAGCCGTGACCGAATCTCGTCGGGTGTGTAACGGGTGGCGAGCGTGCTGGTGAAGGCCTTTCGGGTTCGCAGCTCTCTGGCGTCGACGTGCAGCACGCACTCGGCGTCGAGCTTCAAGGTCACCGCCAGCTGCACCGAGCCCTTGGGGCCCTTGGGCAGGCCCTCGATGCGCATCGTGCCCAGGTACTCGTTGGCGCCGACGTTCGCGTCTTCGCCTTGAAAGACCTGGAGCTCCATCGACTCTTCGTTGTCTTTCGACGTCGCCAGCGAGAACGACTTCGACGCCGGCAAGGGCGTGTTGCGCTCGACGATGCGCTTGAACCCGCCTCCCGGCAGGCCCAGGCCGATGGTCATCGGCACCACGTCGATCAGCACCACGCTCGACACCTTGTCGATCGTGCCCGAGTAGAGCGCCGCGCCCAAGGCCACTGCCTCGTCGGCGTTCACGCTGGCCTGGGGCGGCTTCTTGAACACGCCTTTGATCTTCTCGCGCACCAGCGGCATGCGGCTCATGCCTCCGACGAGAATCACGTCGTCGATGTCGGCGACATTCACCCCGGCATCCTTGATCGCCACGCGGCACGGCTTGATCGAGTTCTCGATCAGGTCCTCGACCAGGCTCTCGAGCTTGGCGCGCGAGATCTTCATCGCGAGATGTCTCGGGCCGCTCGCGTCGGCGGTGATGTAGGGCAGGTTGATCTCGGTCTGCTGGGCCGAGGACAGCTCGATCTTGGCCTTTTCCGCAGCTTCCTTGAGCCGCTGCAGGGCGAGCACGTCCTTCGACAGGTCGACCCCGGACTCCTTGCGGAACTCGCCGATAATGTACTCGATCAGCCTATGGTCGAAATCCTCGCCGCCGAGGAAGGTGTCGCCGTTGGTCGCCAGCACCTCGAACTGCTTTTCGCCGTCGACGTCCGCGATCTCGATGATCGAGATGTCGAAGGTGCCGCCGCCCAGGTCGTACACGGCGATCTTGCGGTCCTTGGTGGTCGCCTTGTCCATGCCGAACGCGAGAGCAGCGGCAGTCGGCTCGTTGATGATGCGCTTGACCTCGAGACCGGCGATACGGCCGGCATCCTTGGTTGCCTGGCGCTGCGAGTCGTTGAAGTAGGCGGGAACGGTGATGACTGCCTCGGTCACCGGCTCGCCGAGATAGTCCTCGGCGGTCTTCTTCATCTTCATGAGGACCTGGGCCGAGATCTCGGGCGGGGCGATCTTGCGGTCGCGCACGCCGACCCAAGCGTCGCCATTGTTGTTCTCGACGATGGTGTAGGGCATGAGCTTCAAGGCCTTCTGCACCTCGGCTTCGGCGAAGCGCCGCCCGATCAGGCGCTTGACGGCATAGAGGGTGTTCCGGGGATTGGTCACCGCCTGGCGCTTCGCCGGCGCGCCGACCAGGATCTCCCCTTCTTCGGTGTAAGCGACGATCGAGGGCGTCGTGCGGGTTCCCTCGGCGTTCTCGATGACCTTTGCCTGGCCGTTTTCCATGATCGCGACACACGAGTTCGTGGTCCCGAGGTCGATGCCGATGATCTTTGCCATGCTGATGGCTCCTGGATAGCTGCGATGGAAATGCTGCCGATGCTGCGTAGATGGGGTCCGGAGCGGTTGCTTCAACCGTCCTTGGGCTTGGCTACCGTGACCAGTGCCGGGCGCAGGACGCGGTCGTGCAGCAGGTAGCCCTTCTGGAAAACGGTCACCACAGTGTTCGGGGGCGCGTCGGCATCGACGATGCTCATTGCCTGGTGCCGGTGGGGATCGAACTTCTCGCCGACCGGATCGATCGGCCTGACCGCGAACTTGTCGAACACCCCGGCGAGCTGCCGCAGGGTGATCTCGACGCCGCTGCGCATGGTTTCGATCGTTGCGTTCTGCACTGCCAGCGCCGCTTCGAGACTGTCGCGGACCGCGAGCAGTTCGGTGGAGAAACTCTCCACTGCGAACTTGTGCGCCTTCGCCACATCTTCCTGGGCACGACGCCGCACGTTCTCGGTCTCCGCCTTGGCTCGCAGCCAGGCATCCTGCATCTCGGCCAGCTTCTGCCCGGCATCGGCGAGGGTGTCGGTGGAGCCGCCGGATTCATCCGGCGGCTCGGTGGGCGCGGCGATGCCGGGCGCCTGGGTTTCCAGTGACGCGTCAGTGTCCTGCGAATCCTGCATGGGTTTCCTCGAATCTCGGGCGACGGGTGAACCTCCGGGAGCTTGGGTTCTCGGCGTGCCTTTCAAGACCCGTGCCGCAAAAAATCTACCTGGCCGCGCCGATCGCCTTCGCGCGCTCCCGCGAGGCGGCTCCCGCCGCCTGGGCCGCGGCGGAATCCCAGTCGTTGCCGACCCAGCCCTGCAGGTGGCTCGAAACGATGTGGCAAAGCGCCTTGATCCAGTCATCGCGTTCATTGAGACAAGGGATGTAGGCAAAATCGGCTCCGCCGGCATGCAGGAAGGCTTCCCGATTCTCGACCGCGATCTCCTCGAGGGTCTCGAGGCAGTCCGAGACGAAGCCGGGACAAATCACGTCGACCTTGGCGACCCCCTGGCGGGCGAGGGTCTCGAGGGTCTCCTGGGTATAGGGCTTGAGCCATTCGGCCTTGCCGAACCGCGACTGGAACGTCAGCACCCAACGGTCCGGGGCCAGGCCGAGGGCTTCGGCCAACAGCCGGCCGGTCTTGTGGCATTCGCAGTGGTAGGGGTCGCCCTGGTCGAGCTGGAACCGGGGGACGCCGTGGAAACTCATGACCAGCTTGTCGCCGCGGCCGTTGACCGACCAGTGGTCGCGGACGCTTTGCGCCAGCGCCGCCACATAGCGGGGATGGTCGTGGAAATGCTTGACGAACCGCAACTCGGGCACGTTCCGCGTCTGCGCCATGGCTGCGAGGACGGCGTCATAGGTGCTTCCGGTCGTGCTGCTTGCCGCCTGCGGGTACAGCGGCACAACCAGGACGCAGGCGCAGCCCCGGGCGCGGAGGCTCTCCAGGACCGAAGCGATGGACGGATTGCCGTAGCGCATCGCGAAGTCGACAGCGAACGGGGCCTTGATGACGCGTCCGAGGTAGCCCTCCAGGAGCTTCGCCTGCCGGGCCGTATGGACCTTGAGCGGCGACCCCTCGGGGGTCCAGACGGTTGCGTACCTGGCAGCGGACTGCTTCGGCCTGCTGTTGAGCACGATGCCGTTCAGAATGAACCACCAGATGGGGCGGGGTATCTCGACCACCCGGGGGTCCCAGAGGAACTCCTTCAGGTAGCGCTTCAGGGACGGCGCGTCCGGCGCGTCCGGGGTACCGAGATTGACCAGCAGGATCCCGGTCTTGGTCGGGGTTCCGTGGGTGAACTCCGGCTCATCGACGTACGGCATGGGCGGGGCGGTCAGGGTCGGTTCGGCGAATCGCCGTGCGACAGCGCGCTGGACAGCAGTTTCGCGGTGATGTCGACGATCGGAATGATGCGTTCATAGGCCATGCGCGTGGGCCCGATCACGCCTACCGTGCCGACCACCTGACCGTCGACCTCGTACGGTGCGGTGACCACGCTGCATTCGTCCAGCGGCACGAGGCCCGAATGTCCGCCGATGAAGATCTGCACGCCCTGGGCCTGGCTGGAGAGCTCGAGCAGTTGCAGGAAGCCGGTACGCTGGTCGAACAGGGCGAACAGCTTGCGCAGGCTTTCCATGTTCGACGAGAGCTCCTCGACATTGAGGAGGTTCCGCTCGCCGGATATGACCATCGCCTCGCTGCGCTCGTGCATGGCTTCGGAGCCCGCGTCGAGCGCCCGGGTCATCAGATGGGTCACGTCTTCGCGCAGTTGGCGCAGTTCGTCGCGCAGATTGCGCCGGATGTCGTCGAAGTCCCTGCCGGCATAGTTCTGGTTGAGGTAGTTGGCCGCCTCGGTCAACTGGGACGAGGTGTAGGGCCGGTCCGTCAGCAGGATGCGGTTCTGAACGTCGCCGTCCGGTGTCACGATGATCAGGAGCAGACGATTGTCGGACAGGTGCAGGAACTCGATGTGCCGGAACGCCGGGCTGAGCCGCCTTGGCGTCATCACGACGCCCGCGAAGCGGGTGAGATCCGACAGCAGGTGTGACGCGGATGCCACGACCCGTTGCCGGGTACCCGGCTGCAGCTGGTCCTCGAGCTGGTTGATCTCTTCCTGAGCCAACGGCTTGACCGTCAGGAGCGTATCGACGAAGAAGCGGTAGCCGCGCGGCGTAGGGATGCGCCCGGCCGACGTGTGTGGGCTGGCGATGTAACCCATCTCCTCGAGGTCCGCCATGACATTGCGGATGCTCGCCGGCGACAGGTCCAGGCCGGAGTACTTCGACAACGCGCGTGACCCGACGGGTTGTCCGTCACTGATGTAGTGCTCGACCAGGGTCTTGAGCAGGATGCGGGCGCGTTCGTTGAGCATGCCCCGATTATATGGGCATGCGGGCGGTTGCTGCGATGCGTCAGTAGGAGTGTGCGTCCCGGCGCCCGACGGCGAGCGCCGTCGGCTTATCTTTGGGCTTCGCTTGTCACCGGTTCGACCGTGCCTCGATAATCGGCCGGATGGATACCGCCTTTCGTCATGTCGCCTTGATCGGGAAGTACAAGAGCCCGGAGATCGCCCAGCCGCTGCTGCAACTGGCCGAGTTTCTCGAGACCCGTGGCGTCGAGGTTTCGGTCGACCCGTTGACCGCCGTGCACGTGAGCGATCACCGTCGTCCGGTACTCACCCTGGAACAGATCGGAAAACGGGCCGATCTCGCCATCGTCATCGGTGGCGATGGCACCATGCTCAACATCGCCCGCACCCTGGCGCCGTTCGACGTCGCGTTGGCGGGCGTCAACGTCGGACGCCTCGGGTTCCTCACCGACGTGTCGATCGAGACCATGTTCGCCACGGTCGGCGATATCCTGGAAGGCCGCTTCATCGTCGAGCAGCGCATGCTGATCTCGTCCGACGTGATGCGCGGCGACCTGCGCCTCGACGACGTGGTGGCATTCAACGATGTTGCCGTGAGCAAAGGCGCGGGCGGCGGTTTGATCGATCTCGAGGTGCGCGTGAACGGCCAGACGCTGTACCGGCTCCGTGCCGACGGGCTGCTGGTCTCGACCCCCACCGGCTCCACGGCCTACGCATTGTCGGCGGGGGGGCCCATACTGCATCCGTCGCTGTCGGTCTTGACGCTCGTGCCCGTGTGTCCGCAGACTCTGGCGAACCGGCCGATCGTGCTGCCGGGAGACGTGACGCTGGAGATCGAAGTTCATCGTGGGGTGGATGCCCGCGCCCACTTCGACAGCCACTCGCATTGCGACCTGAAGGAGGGTGATCGGGTGGTTGTCCGGCGCTGCCCTTATGTAGTGCGGTTGCTGCACCCGGCGAACCACGACTACTACCACATGCTCCGGGAAAAGCTCCACTGGAGCGAGTCGCCGGGTCGCTGACCGGCCCGGTTGCCGGAGCCCGGGTTCCGCCATGCTGACAGCACTGAGCGTCCGCAATTTCGTGATCGTCGATCGGCTGCGGCTCGAGCTGCCGGCCGGTTTCGGCGTGCTCACCGGCGAGACCGGCGCGGGCAAGTCGATCCTGATCGATGCTCTCATGGTCGCTCTCGGCGGCCGGGCCGACGCCGCGATGGTGCGCAACGGATGCGAGCGTGCGGAGGTCACCGCCGAATTCGATATCGCGGGGATCGACGCACTCGGCTGCTACCTCGCTGACCAGGACCTGGCCGGAGATGGCGGGGAATGCATCCTTCGGCGTGTGATCGATGCCGGCGGACGATCCCGCGCCTATCTGAACGGCCGTGCCTGCACCGCCGGCCAGCTGCGCGAGGCCGGCGAGTTTCTGGTCGAGATCCATGGACAGCACGAGCACCAGTCGTTGATGCGGCCGGCGGGGCAACGGGCGATCGTCGACGCACAGGCTGGCGCAACCGCCCTGGCGGCCGATGTCGCATGCCTCTTCGGCACCTGGCGTGCTGCTGCGGAGGCCCGGGCCCAGGCCGAGAGCGGCGCACAGGCGGCGCTCGACGAACAGGAGCGGCTTGCCTGGCAGGTCCGCGAACTCGAGCAGCTCGGCTTCGACCGGGCGCAGTGGGCGGATCTGCAGGCGGACCACGGGCGCCTGGCCCATGCAGCTGCCTTGATCGAGGGCACCGAGGCGAGCCTCGGGCAATTGTCCGAAGGCGACGGTTCTGCGGTGTCGATAGCCGGCGCTGTCATCGCACGCCTGCGGTCGTTGGTCGGACACGATGCCCGGATCGGACCCGTGCTCGAGATGGTGGAATCGGCCCGTATCCAGTTGCAGGAAGCGGTCTATTCCCTGCGGCACTATCGGCAGGGGCTGGACGAGGACCCGGTACGGTTACGGGAGATCGAGGCACGGATCGACGCTGTGGTCTCGATGTCCCGGAAGTATCGGGTTCCGCCGGAGGGCTTGCCGGGATGCCAGGCGACGAGCCGGGAGCGACTCGACTCGCTGGCTGCGACGTTCGATCCGCAGACTCTGGCGGCGGCCGAAGCGTCGGCCCGTGCCGCCTGGTCCGATGCGGCGGCGACGCTGTCTGCCGCGCGTGCCGAGACTGCCCGCGATCTGGCAGTCCGCGTTACCGCTGCCATGCAGACCCTGGCGATGCAGGGCGGCACCTTCGACATCGCCCTGACGCCGTTGGCGCAGCCCGCCGCGACTGGTCTCGAGCAGGTCGAGTTCCTGGTCTGCGGGCACGCCGGGGGTAATCCGAGGCCGGTCGCGAAGGTTGCCTCCGGCGGTGAACTCTCGCGGCTATCGCTGGCGCTGCAAACGGCAACAGCGCTGGAAGCCGGTGC
Organism: Betaproteobacteria bacterium; assembly: GCA_043744975.1. Lineage (GTDB taxonomy): Bacteria > Pseudomonadota > Gammaproteobacteria > Burkholderiales. The sequence continues at coordinate 7,266 of JAYTTO010000397.1, forward strand.
GCCGACCTTGATCTTCGACGAAGTCGATGCCGGCATCGGCGGTGGCGTCGCGGAAGTCGTTGGCCGCATGTTGGCGGCACTCGGCGGCGAGAGACAGGTGCTGTGCATCACGCACCTGCCGCAGGTCGCGGCGCTGGCCGGGCATCAGTGGCGGGTATCGAAACGTGACGCGAGTGTGTCCGCGGCTTCGACCGTGACGCCGCTGGGAGCAGACGAGCGGGTGGAGGAGATTGCCCGGATGCTGGGCGGGGTCACGATCACCGAGACCACGCGGCGTCACGCCGCCGAAATGCTGGATGGGGCGCTGGGCCGGCCCTGACGCCGGCCCGGCCCGCCCCCGGTACCTACTTTCGGTTCGGGCAGTCGTTGCGGGTGCAGTGAACGTACAATTGCAACGAGTGTTCGTGGATCGTGAAACCTCGTGCCCGCGCGATCTCGATCTGGCGCTGTTCGATCTGGTCGTCGAAGAATTCCTCGACCTGCCCGCACTGCAGGCACACCAGATGATCATGGTGGCCGCCTTCGTTGAGTTCGAACACCGCCTTGCCGCTCTCGAAATGGTGGCGGATCAGCAGACCGGCCTGCTCGAACTGCGTCAGCACCCGGTAGATGGTCGCGAGGCCGATGTCCATGCCCTCGCCGATCAGTATCTTGTAGACATCTTCGGCCGTCAGGTGACGCTCGTCGCTGTTCTCGAACAGGTTGAGAATCTTCAGACGCGGTAAGGTCGCCTTCAGACCCAGAGTCTTGAGGTCGTTCGGGGTGCGGTTGGACATGGACATGGGCGAGTCCGGGCAAGATGCAAAAAAGTCGTCGGGTATCATAGAGTCTTTTCCGATACCTGAGAATGATGAACCTTGGCGGTGCGACGCGGCATTGGATCGGAATGACCTCACTGGCGCTGCTGCTGTCGGTACAGGGTGGTTGCGGGTTCGGGCCCTACAAGATCGAGGTCCAGCAGGGCAACGTCGTCACTCAGGAGATGTTGTCGAAGCTGCGCCTGGACATGACCCGGTCGCAGGTCAAGTTCGTGCTCGGCACCCCGTTGGTGGTGTCGGTGTTCCGCCCCGACCGCTGGGATTACTACTACCTCGCCGGCCGGGCCGGCAAGCCCGGCGACCGCCGTCAGATCACCCTGGTGTTCGAGGCCGACAAGCTCGCGCGCGTCACCGGCGACGTCGCCGGGATTCCGGGTCTGCCGGTCGAGCCGCCGTCGGCGGCCGCACCTGCTGCCTCGAAGTGAGGGCGCGTTGAGCTTGCGTGTGGTGGTTGCAGGTAGCGGCGGGCGCATGGGGCGCGCCTTGATCGAAGCCATCGCCCACGCGCCCGACCTGAGATTGCATGCCGCCCTCGAGCAACCCGGAAGCCCGTTTGTCGGCCGCGATGCCGGCGAGCTGATCGGGAGCCCGAACGGCGTCATGGTCGGCGCGGATCCGGTGGCAGGCCTTGTCGGGGCAGACGTGCTGATCGACTTTACCCGTCCCGAAGGCACCATCGGGCACGCCCGCATCTGCGTGGCACACGGCGTGAATCTGGTGATCGGAACCACCGGATTCACGCCCGAACAGAAGGCGGTGCTTGCCGCGGCTTCCGAGCGCATGGCGATCGTGATGGCGCCCAACATGAGCGTCGGCGTGACCGTGTCCTTGAAGCTGCTCGACATGGCCGCTCGCATCCTCGGGGCCGAATACGACGTCGAGATCGTCGAGGCGCACCATCGCCACAAGGTCGACGCGCCATCCGGGACCGCCTTGCGCATGGGCGAGGTCGTCGCCGCTGCGCTCGGTCGCGATCTGCGGGCCGACGCCGTCTATGCCCGCGAGGGCGTCACCGGCGAACGGCGGCCCGGCAGCATCGGTTTTGCAACCGTCCGGGGCGGAGACATCGTGGGTGACCATACGGTGATCTTCGCCGGCACCGGCGAGCGGATAGAGATCACGCATCGGGCATCCAGCCGCGCAACGTTCGCTGCCGGCGCATTGCGGGCGGCTCGCTTTCTCACGGACCGGCCCGACGGTCTGTACGACATGCAAGACGTGCTCGGTCTGCGCTGAGCTGAGCCTTGCCCGATCCGGGGCGATCTCTCCGGTTCCGCCGACGTGCCGATCGTGGGGCTCCGTGCCGGCCCATCGTGACGACCCTCGCTGGAGGGTTTTCTCCCTCTCGCCATGGCGCTGACGTTCCCCGGCGTGCACCAAGGCGCGCGGAAACAGCGCCGCGACCCCGCTCTGGAGGCTACCGGCTCCGCACTACTGGAAGTCTGAAGATGCACGCCCCGGCGCGTCTCACAAGTTATTTTTCGCCGGTATCGAAAGCGATAAAGGATCGACTTTGTCGGAACCTGTTTTCGCTTAATCCGGCAGGTGGTTCTTTTTTTTGTCTCAACGGTCTCCGGAATTTAAGTTTCGGGGCGGCGGGTCGAAACCAACCATGGAAGCAGGGGCCGCGCATGCGACCCAAGTTGCCATTCGTCCATCTGCAACCGTTCAACCAGAGGCTACGCCATGAGAATCCCGATCCTTGCCGCGACCACCTTGCTGGCGCTGAGTCTGTCCCCGGCGGCGCATGGTTACGATCCCCGCACCACGATCACCGATTTCGACTCACGCCTGGCCCGGATCGGTGCGCCCAAGATCGAGGGAACCGACAAGATCGCCGACAAGCCGGTGCCGATGCTCTATTTCGGTGACCGCAAGATCAACCGGCATTACGACGTCGTCGATGCTATCCGCAGGAGCCGCGATGCCACCGCCACGATCTTCGTCAGGGACGGCATCGAGTTCGTGCGTGTCAGCACCAACGTGCTTACGCCGGAAGGCAAGCGCGGCATCGGCACGCTCTTGGCGCACAACAAGGCGTATGAGGCACTGGCCGGCGGCTTCCAGTACTGCGGCACGATCGACGTGCTCGGCAACACGTTCGATGCCTGCTACAACCCGCTGAAGGACGCGGCTGGCAAGGTCGTCGGCGCCATCTACGTCGGGCACAGGAAATAGCCGCCCGCTCGTGCCGCACTGCAGCCATCCCACCGCGCTGCCGTCTGGAGAATTGTCATGAGCCTTCTGTCCCGAGTCCGAGGCGTCCTCGACCGACTGCCGATCGGTCAGCAGATGTACGGGGCATTCGCCGTCGTCCTGCTCCTGTCTGCCGTGGCCGGAGGGCTGAGTCTGTACAGTCTGTCCCGGGTCGAAACCCAGGCCCGGTCCCTGTCCGAGAAATGGCTGGCTGGCGTCGGCCATCTCGCCGTGGCCCGCTCTGCCTTCCTCGAATCGCGCTCGTTCGAAGTGCAGCACAGCCGTTCCGATGACCGGAGCTACCAGGGCGACTACGAGGAGAAGATGGTCGAGGCGGCCAAGACCGCATCGACCGCGTTGCGTGGATATGAAGGCCTGATCACCGAGCCTGCCGAGCGGGCCCTGTTCGCGACGCTGTCGAAGCATTGGAGTGCCTGTCAGCAGGCTCAGCAGCGTGTCGTCGGGCTCGGGCGCGACCGCAGGCAGCAGGACGCCGCCGACGTCAGCGACGGGCTCGGTAGCATGACGATCGACGAAGCCATCATTGCGCTCGACGCCCTCTCGAAGTACAACTTCAACGGCGGCAAGGCGTCCGCGGAGCGCGCGGCACTGGTGTATGCGCGGGCCAGGGGCTGGATGTTCGCGGTGACGGGCGCGGCGCTCTTGATGGGCATGGTCTTGGCCTTCGCCATCACACGTCACCTGGTCGGGCAACTCGGTGGTGATCCCAGGACGGCCGTCGCGGTGGTCCAGGCGGTCGCGGCAGGGGACCTCACGACCCGCATCGATATCGCCCCGGAAGATGCCGGCAGCCTGATGGCACGGCTGCAAGCCATGCAGACCGGTCTTGCACAGGCGGTCACGTCGGTCAGGCGCGGTGCCGAGAGCGTCGCCACGGCAAGCGCGGAGATTGCCCAGGGCAATCAGGATCTGAGCGCTCGTACCGAACAGCAGGCCAGTGCGCTTGAACAGACTACGGCCTCGATGGAGGAACTCGGCGCGACCGTCAAGCAGAATGCGGACAACGCCCGCCAGGCCAACCAGCCCGCCCTTGGCGCCAGCGCGGTCGCGGCCAAGGGTGGTGAAGTGTTCGGTCAGGTGGTGGGCACCATGAAGGGGATCAACGACAGCTCCAAGAAGATCGCCGACATCATCAGTGTGATCGACAGCATTGCCTTCCAGACCAACATCCTGGCCTTGAATGCCGCGGTCGAGGCTGCCAGGGCCGGCGAGCAGGGGCGCGGGTTCGCCGTGGTGGCAGCGGAAGTCCGTGGCCTTGCCCAGCGCAGCGCGGATGCGGCCAAGGAGATCAAGTCGCTGATCACCGAGAGCGTCGCCCGGGTGGAGCAAGGCTCGCAACTGGTCGACGATGCCGGTGCTGCGATGAACGAGATGGTCACGGCGATCCGGCGGGTGACCGACATCATGGGCGAGATCAGTTCGGCCAGTATCGAACAGAGTGCGGGTGTCGAGCAGGTCGGGCAGGCCATCAACCAAATGGACCAGACCACTCAGCAGAACGCGGCGCTGGTCGAGGAAAGCGCGGCAGCTGCGGAGAGCCTCAGGGCGCAGGCGAACGAACTGGTCCGGGCCGTGGCGGTATTCAGGGTCGATGCGGGCGAACGCGAGCAGCGGTCGGTAACGGCACGCGCACTGCCGATGGCGGCGGCCGCGGGACCTGCCTACTCGGGGTCTGCTGTCGTCCCGAAGGCCGCGGCTGCACTCCGGCAACCCGGCTCCTATCCGGCTGTCGAGCGGCGTGGCCCCGATCGGGCAAAGAACGTTGTCCGGATCCCCGTTGCGGCGGAATCAGCCCCGGCCCAGCGGAATGCCCGGGCGACGGGAAACGGTAACGACGGCGACTGGACGACCTTCTGACCTGGCGCACCACCCGGTCCGAAGGTCGGTCGATGTCGGATCGGTGGCAGCGGCGTATGGCCGAAGGACCATGACGGCGAGCCTGGTCATCCACCGGCCGCCATCTGACGTCGCGCAAACGTCCGGCGGGCGCGGCGCTCCAATCGATGCATTCCGGGCCGTGCAGGACGGCCTGGAGCGTCCGGTGCGCGCAGTCCGGATTGAAGAAGCGACGTTCGCCGAGTATGATCAAGGGTTGAAAGCAAGGGGTCGGCGCGAGAGTGTTCTCCCACTTGGCCTATATCAAGCGCCGGAATGGCGCATCAGCCTCAGGAGTCAGATTCGTGCCCGATCGTCAGCCCGCTGTTCTTGCGCTCGCCGACGGGACAATTTTTCGCGGGGTCTCGATCGGAGCCCCCGGATCGACCGCGGGCGAGGTGGTGTTCAACACCGCAATGAGCGGCTACCAGGAGATCCTCACCGATCCCTCGTATTGCCGCCAGATCGTCACCCTGACCTACCCGCACATCGGCAACACCGGCGCCAACCCCGAGGATGTCGAGGCCGATCACGTCCATGCGGCCGGGTTGGTGATTCGCGATCTGCCGCTACGCGCCAGCAACTGGCGCATGACACGGGATCTCGCGACCTACCTGGGCGACGAAGGCATCGTCGCCATCGCCGGGATCGATACGCGCAAGCTCACGCGCATCCTGCGCGAGGGTGGTGCGCAAGGTGGTGCGATCGTCGCCGGCGTCGTGGATGAGGCCCAGGCGCTAGCCGCGGCGCGGGCCTTTCCCGGGCTGGCCGGGATGGATCTGGCACAGGTGGTGTCGTGCAGCAAGGCGTTCGAATGGGATCAGACGACCTGGGCGCTCGGCAAGGGCTACGGGACGCGGCGCGATGCCCGTTATCACGTGGTTGCGTACGACTACGGCGTCAAGCGCAACATGCTGCGCAAACTCGCCGCGCGCGGCTGCCGCATAACGGTGGTGCCGGCCCGCACCTCCGCCGAGGCGGTGATGGCCCTTGCCCCTGGCGGCGTGTTCCTCTCCAGTGGTCCGGGTGACCCCGAACCTTGCGACTATGCCATTGAGGCGATTCGCCGCCTGATGGCGGCCAGGGTCCCGCTGTTCGGGATCTGTCTCGGGCACCAGTTGATGGGCCTGGCCAGCGGCGCGAAGACCCTGAAAATGAAGTTCGGCCACCACGGGGCCAACCATCCGGTTCAGGACCTCGATTCCGGGCGCGTGATGATCACCAGTCAGAATCACGGCTTCGCGGTGGATGCCGCTACCCTGCCGCCGACGGCGCGGGTGACGCATCGCTCGCTGTTCGACGGATCGCTGCAGGGATTCGCGCGGACAGATGTTCCGGCGTTCTGCTTCCAGGGACATCCGGAGGCAAGCCCCGGGCCGCACGACGTCGACTATCTGTTCGACCGGTTCGTCGCACTCATGCCACGGGAACACTGCTAGGCGTCCGCCTGGCCGAGGCGACGTCAACAGCCTCCGCGCACCAGAACCATGCCCAAACGAACCGACATCAAGAGCATCCTCATCATCGGCGCCGGACCGATCGTCATCGGCCAGGCATGCGAGTTCGACTACGCCGGTGCACAGGCCTGCAAGGCGCTGCGGGAGGAGGGCTACCGGGTCATCCTGGTCAATTCCAATCCGGCAACGATCATGACGGACCCGGATCTGGCGGACGTGACCTACATCGAGCCGGTGCACTGGCAGATGGTGGAGAAGATCATCTCGATCGAGCGGCCCGATGCGCTGTTGCCCACGATGGGTGGCCAGACAGCGCTCAACTGCGCGCTGGATCTGGTCCGCCACGGGGTGCTCGAGCGCTATGGCGTCGAGATGATCGGGGCGTCGAGAGACGCGATCGACAAGGCCGAGGATCGAGAGAAGTTCAAGGCGGCAATGACCCGCATCGGCCTCCAGTCCGCTCGGTCGGCCATCGCGCACAGCATGGAGGAGGCGCTCCAGGTTCAGGCGATGGTCGGCTACCCGACCATCATCCGCCCCTCGTTCACCCTCGGCGGGTCGGGCAGCGGCATCGCCTACAACCGCGAGGAGTTCGTGACGATCTGCGAACGCGGTCTGGACGCGTCGCCGACCAAGGAACTGCTGATCGAGGAGTCGGTGATCGGGTGGAAGGAGTTCGAGATGGAGGTCGTGCGCGATCGCGCCGACAACTGCATCATCGTGTGCGCCATCGAGAACCTCGACCCGATGGGAATCCACACCGGGGACTCCATTACCGTGGCGCCGGCGCAAACGCTAACCGATAAGGAATACCAGTTGATGCGCGACGCGTCGCTGGCCGTCCTGCGCGAGATCGGGGTCGAGACCGGTGGCTCCAACGTGCAGTTCGCGATCAGCCCGGTCGATGGCCGAATGCTGGTGATCGAGATGAATCCGCGCGTGTCGCGGTCTTCGGCGCTGGCCTCGAAGGCGACCGGATTTCCGATCGCCAAGGTGGCGGCCAAGCTGGCGGTCGGCTTCACCCTCGACGAGTTGCGCAACGACATCACCGGCGGCGCGACCCCGGCATCGTTCGAGCCATCGATCGACTATGTGGTCACCAAGATTCCGCGCTTTGCGTTCGAGAAGTTCCCGCAGGCCGACAGCCGCCTGACGACGCAGATGAAGTCGGTCGGCGAGGTGATGGCGATGGGTCGTACGTTCCAGGAATCGATCCAGAAGGCTTTGCGGGGACTCGAGACCGGCGCCGACGGCTTCGATCCGAAGACCACCGACCGGGAACGCATAGAGACCGAGATGGGCGATGCGGGGCCGGATCGCATCTTCTTCGTCGCGGATGCGTTCCGCATCGGCATGTCCATCGACGAGGTGCACGGCTTCACGCGGATCGATCCGTGGTTTCTCGCCCAGATCGAGGATCTGGTCGCGCACGAAAGGGTGCTCGAGGGCAGGTCGCTGACGTCGGTGAGCGCGGCCGAGATGCTCGACCTCAAGCGCAAGGGTTTCTCCGACCGCAGGCTGGCGACCCTGTTGGCCGCGACGCAGGATGCGGTCCGTGGCCATCGCCACGCGCTGCGGGTGCGTCCGGTCTACAAGCGGGTCGATACCTGCGCCGCCGAGTTCGACACTCGTACCGCCTACCTCTATTCGACCTACGAGGAGGAGTGCGAGGCGCGGCCGACCGACCGGCGCAAGATCATGGTTCTCGGCGGCGGGCCGAACCGGATCGGCCAGGGTATCGAGTTCGACTACTGTTGTGTGCATGCCGCCCTCAGCCTGCGCGAGGCCGGGTTCGAGACCATCATGGTCAACTGCAACCCGGAGACCGTGTCCACCGACTACGACACGTCCGATCGCCTCTACTTCGAACCGCTTACCCTTGAGGACGTGCTCGAAATCGTCCACGTCGAACGGCCCTGGGGCGTGATCGTGCAGTACGGCGGCCAGACGCCGCTCAAGCTCGCGCGCGACCTCGAAGCCAACGGCGTACCCATCGTCGGCACGTCGCCGGACATGATCGATTGCGCCGAGGATCGCGAGCGCTTCCAGAGATTGCTCCAAACGCTTGGATTGCGCCAGCCGCCGAACCGCACGGCGCGAGCGCCGGAGGAGGCGCTGCGCCTCGCCGAGGAGATCGGCTATCCGCTGGTGGTCCGGCCGTCGTACGTACTGGGCGGGCGGGCGATGGAGATCGTGCACGAGCGCCAGGATCTCGAGCGCTACATGCGCGAAGCGGTGAAGGTGAGCAACGACAGCCCGGTGCTGCTCGATCGCTTCCTGAACGACGCGATCGAAGTCGATGTCGACGCCATTCGCGACGGCAGCCGGGTCCTGATCGGCGGCATCATGGAACACATTGAGCAGGCCGGTGTCCACTCGGGCGACTCGGCCTGCTCGCTGCCGCCGTTCAGCCTGTCCGCGTCGTTGCAGGACGAACTGCGGCGCCAGACGGTTCTGATGGCGAACGCGCTGGACGTGGTGGGTTTGATGAACGTCCAGTTCGCGATCCAGGAGAACGCCGTATTCGTTCTCGAGGTCAATCCGCGCGCTTCGCGCACGGTCCCCTATGTGTCGAAGGCGACCGGCCTGCAGCTCGCCAAGATCGCCGCGCGCTGCATGGCGGGCATCTCGCTCGATCGCCAGGGGATCGGCGGTGAGGTCGTGCCGCCCTACTTCTGTGTCAAGGAGGCGGTGTTCCCGTTCATCAAGTTCCCCGGTGTCGACACCATCCTCGGGCCGGAGATGAAGTCGACCGGCGAGGTGATGGGCGTGGGCGATACCTTTGCCGAGGCCTTCGTCAAGTCGCAACTGGCCGCGGGCGTCAAGCTGCCGGCCTCCGGCCGTGCGTTCATCAGCGTCCGGGTTTCAGACAAGCCGAAAGTCGTCGACATTGCCCGCACGCTGGTGAGTCTCGGTTTCCAGTTGCTCGCGACGCGTGGCACGGCGGCTTATCTCGCCGAATCGGGGCTCGCCGTGACCGCGGTGAACAAGGTTGCAGAGGGGCGCCCGCACGTGGTGGACATGATCAAGAACGGCGAGATCGCCCTGATCGTGAATACGGTCGAAGACCGGCGCTCGGCGATCCGGGATTCGTATTCGATCCGTCGCTCGGCCTTGCAGAGCCGCGTTACCTACTACACCACCGTGGCCGGAGCCCGCGCGGCGTGCACCGGCATGCAGCACATGCGTGAGCTCGGTGCGCGTTCGGTGCAGGATCTGCACGCCCGGCTGGCATGAACTGCGCTTTTTCCCGAATCGCGGCGTGAACGCGATCGTCCCCAATCTGCAAGGAGTGAAACGACAATGGCGAAAGTTCCCCTGACCGTGGTTGGTGCCGAGAAGCTGCGGCTCGAACTGCATCAGCTCAAGGCAGTGGAGCGCCAGGCGGTCATTGCCGCCATCGCCGAAGCCCGGGCTCATGGCGACTTGTCGGAGAACGCGGAGTACGACGCGGCGAAGGAACGGCAGGGGTTCGTCGAAGGCCGCATCACGGAGATCGAGAGCAAGCTCGCGAATGCGCAGATCATCGATCCCAAGCTGCTGGATGCGGACGGACGCTGCGTCTTTGGCGCCACCGTCGAACTCGGGGATGTCGGTGCAGGCGAGACGGTCACCTACCAGATCGTCGGCGACGACGAGGCCGACATCAAGCAGGGCAAGATTTCGATCAGCTCGCCGATCGCGCGCTCACTCATCGGCAAGTTCGTCGGCGACATGGCCGAGGTCAATGCGCCGGGCGGCATCAAGGAGTACGAAGTCCTGGATGTCCGCTACGAGTAGCAATCCCGGTACCGGCCTGCGCCGTTGATCGGTCCCGCGAACTCGATGAACCGCTTCCTGGCCACCGTCCACGATCTGCTCGTGGCCCTCTGGGCCGGCGGACTCTGGATCGTCGGTGCCCTGGTCGCCCCGACGCTGTTCCGGCATGCGCCCGACCGGCAGATCGCAGGTGCGCTCGCCGGCGAGATCTTCTCGGGTATGGCCTACATCGGTGCCGCCTGCGGCCTCTATCTGCTGAGCTTCCGGCTCGCGCGATTCGGGCTCCAGGCGCTGCGGCAATGGGTGTTCTGGGTCGTCTTGCTGATGCTGGCCCTGATCATCGCGGGTCAGTTCGGCGTGCAGCCGATCCTGGCTGGCCTGAAAGAGCAGGCCTTGCCCCGGGAAGTGATGGAAAGCGTGGTCCGCGACCGGTTCGCGACCTGGCATGGGGTCGCCAGCATCCTGTATCTGATCGAGAGCGCTCTGGCGGTCGCCATGGTAGCGTTGTCGGGACGTCGTGCGCGTTAGGCCGGCCGCCGTTGCACGCCGGCCGACTTCGGGTACCCAATCAAAGCCGCTATGGCTTGTTCTGGAACTCGCGCTTGAGCGCCCGGGCCGGCTTACGCCGCGGCGGCGGCGGTTTCGGGCGCGCTTCCGGATTCTCCCGGTAGATCACGAGCATGCGGCCGATGCTCTGGACCGCTTCGGCCTGTACCGCGTCGCAGATTTCGCGCAGCATCCGCTGTCGCGCTTCGCGATCCTCCCCGGAGACTTGGATCTTGATCAGTTCATGGCTGCGCAGGCTGCGGTCGATTTCTTCGACCACTGCCTCGCTCAGCCCATGATTGCCGATCAGCACCACGGGGTGGAGCGCATGGGCGTTGGCCCGGAGGGTTCGGCGTTGCGTTGGGGAGATAGGCATGGGAGTCCGCTCGTGAGCATTGGATTCTAGGCGATGGCCCGGACGAGAACCAGCAAGGCGTGGATGCGCGAGCACGTGAACGATCCCTGGGTCCAGAAGGCAAAGGCCGAGGGATGGCGATCACGGGCGGCCTTCAAGCTCCAGCAGATCGATGCCCGCGATCACCTGCTCAAGCCGGGCATGACGGTCGTGGATCTCGGGGCGGCACCAGGCGGATGGGCGCAGGTGGCGGCGCGGCTGGTCGGACGCGACGGCCGGGTCGTGGCGGTCGACCTGCTGGACATGGAACCGCTGCCCGGCGTCCGCTTCGTGCAGGGGGATTTCGAAGAGGAGCGCACCCTGGCGGCGGTCGAGGCGGCGCTTGCCGGCAGGAAAGCGGGCCTTGTGCTTTCCGACATGGCGCCCAATGTCAGCGGTATCGCCATGTCGGACCAGGCCCGGTCGGTCGGTCTGGCGGAACTGGCGCTCGAATTTGCATTGCGTTTTCTCGCTCCCGACGGGGTATTTCTGGTGAAGGTGTTCCACGGCGCCGGATTCGATGAGTATGTGCGTGAAGTGCGGCGGCATTTCGCGCAGGTCGTGTCGCGCAAGCCGGAGGCCTCGCGCGGTCGCAGTTCGGAAACGTACCTCCTGGCCAGGAGGCCGGTTGCCGCCGGTGCGGCAGCGCCGCCGGGAGACGTTTCGGGCGTAGAATAAGTCCCGGTGCGGGGCGTCGCGGGCGACGCCTTTTTTGCCTTTGCCGGTTTCCAAGCTGCGGCGCCCGTGCCCCCAAGTTCCAGGAGAAGCCTTGAACAATCTCATCAAGAACGTTGCGATATGGCTCGTCATCGCGCTGGTTCTGATGACCGTATTCAATCAATTCAGCCAGCGCCCGAGTGCGCAGGCGCCGATGGAATACTCTCAGTTCATCGAGGAGGTCAAGAAAGGCTCGATCGTCAAGGTCACGATCGAAGGCCGCGTCCTCAAGGCCACGACTGCCGAAGGCAAGCGCATCACGGTCTATGCTCCGCAGGATCTCTGGCTGGTGTCCGACCTGTTGAAGAACGGCGTGCAGGTTGAAGCCAAGCCCGAAGAGGAGCCGTCGCTCCTGATGAACATCTTCGTGTCCTGGTTCCCGATGCTGCTGCTGATCGGGGTCTGGGTGTTCTTCATGCGCCAGATGCAGGGGGGCGGGCGCGGCGGGGCTTTCTCGTTCGGCAAGAGCCGGGCGCGGATGCTCGACGAGAACACCAATCCGGTTACCTTCGCGGAAGTCGCGGGTTGCGAAGAAGCCAAGGAGGAGGTCTCGGAACTGGTGGATTTCCTGCGTGACCCGGGCAAGTTCCAGAAGCTCGGTGGACGTATCCCACGCGGGGTGCTCATGGTCGGCAGCCCGGGTACCGGCAAGACCTTGCTCGCCCGTGCCATTGCCGGTGAAGCGAAGGTTCCGTTCTTCTCGATCTCCGGATCCGACTTCGTCGAGATGTTCGTTGGCGTGGGTGCCGCCCGCGTGCGCGACATGTTCGAGCAGGCCAAGAAGCACGCCCCTTGCATCGTGTTCATCGACGAACTCGACGCGGTAGGCCGCCAGCGCGGTGCCGGTCTCGGCGGCGGCAACGACGAGCGGGAACAGACGCTCAACCAGCTCCTGGTCGAGATGGACGGCTTCGAGGCGAACGCGGGCGTCATCGTCATCGCGGCGACCAACCGCCCCGACGTGCTCGATCCGGCGCTCCTGCGCCCGGGCCGGTTCGACCGCCAAGTGGTCGTGCCGCTGCCGGATATCCGTGGCCGCGAGCAGATCCTGATGGTCCACATGCGCAAGGTACCGGTAGCGCCGGACGTCCGGCCAGATGTCCTGGCGCGAGGTACGCCCGGGTTCTCCGGGGCGGACCTGGCCAACCTTGTCAACGAGGCGGCGCTGTTCGCCGCACGCAGCAGTAAGCGCCTGGTCGACATGGAAGATTTCGAGCGCGCCAAGGACAAGATCATGATGGGCGCTGAGCGCCGCTCCATGGTCATGCCGGAACACGAGCGCAAGAACACCGCCTTTCACGAGTCCGGTCACGCGGTAGTCGCCAAGCTGCTCGTGCGCACGGATCCGGTGCACAAGGTCACTATCATCCCGCGCGGACGCGCCCTTGGCGTGACCATGCAGTTGCCGCAGGAAGACCGCTACAGCATGGACCGTGAGTACCTGCTCCAGGTGATTTCCGTGCTCTTCGGCGGGCGCATTGCCGAAGAGGTGTTCATGAACCAGATGACGACCGGTGCTTCCAACGATTTCCAGCGCGCCACCGATATGGCTCGCCGAATGGTGACCGAGTGGGGCATGTCGGACAGCCTGGGGCCGATGGTGTACGGCGAGAATGAAGGCGAGGTGTTTCTCGGCCGTTCGATCACGACGCACAAGAACCTGTCCGAGGCCACGATGCAGACGGTCGATCGCGAGATCCGCCAGATCATCGATGCCCAGTACACGCTGGCGCGCAAGCTGATCGAGGCAAACCGCGACAAGGTCGAGGTCATGGCGAATGCGTTGCTCGAATGGGAAACCATCGATGCGGACCAGGTCAACGACATCATGGCCGGCCGCCCGCCGCGGCCACCCAAACCGGCCGCGACGCCGACCCCGAAGCCGCCGCAAGACAACACGCCCTCCCCGGCACCAGTTGCAGCACCCGCTGCGGAACTCTGAAGGCGAAGGACGCGGGGCGGAGCGGCGCGATGCGGGTGACCGCATACCCGGACCGGATTCCCTTGAATGTTCACGAATCTTCCCTTGACCGGAGCGGCGGAGACATTGCCCCGGTACGGCTGAGGGCGGGCCGGTTCGAGTTCTCGCTCGGGCGTCCGCTGCTCATGGGCGTGGTCAATGTGACACCCGACTCGTTTTCCGATGGTGGGCGGCACGGTTCGACCGACCTGGCGATCGCTCATGCCTTGCGCCTGGCGGCCGAAGGGGCCGACATCCTGGACATCGGCGGGGAGTCCACCCGCCCTGGTTCCCTGCCGGTACCGGCAGACATCGAACTCGCACGAGTTCTGCCGGTGATCGAGGCCCTGGCGCCAGGGCCGGTGCCGGTGTCGGTGGATACCGGCAAAGCGGCGGTGATCCGCGCGGCGCTTGGGGCTGGCGCTTCCATGATCAATGACGTGTGGGCATTGCGGCTCCCGGGTTCGCTGGCGGCGGCGGCAGCGGGAAATGCCGCGGTGTGCCTCATGCACATGCGCGGTGAACCCCGCCACATGCAGGTGGCCCCCGCGTATCGAGACGTGACGGCCGAGGTGGTATCGTTCCTTCGAGACCGGATCGCAGCATGCGAAGCTGCCGGGTTCACTCGTGATCGCATCGTGGTCGACCCCGGATACGGATTCGGCAAGCGCGCACGCCACAATCTGCAACTGATCCGGCGACTGGGAGCTATCGTCGCCCTGGGCCAACCCGTGCTCGCCGGAATATCGCGCAAGTCGATGCTCGGCGCGATCACCGGGCACCCGGAAGCCGACAGAGTTCATGCCAGTGTTGCGGCGGCGCTCGCACTGGCGGCGCGGGGCGCTTCGATCCTGCGCGTTCACGACGTCGCCGCCACGCGCGACGCTTTGGCGGTCTGGCTCGCCATCGAGGACGACGAATTCGAACTGCCGGAGGCGCCGTGACAGGCAGGCACTATTTCGGGACCGACGGGGTCCGCGGCAAGGTCGGCGAACAGCCGATCACAGCCGAGTTCGTGATGCGTCTTGGCCACGCGGCGGGTGAGGTGCTGGCGCGACGCAACGTGTCCGGCGTCGAGCGGGCAACAGTGCTGATCGGCAAGGACACGCGGATTTCCGGTTACATGCTGGAAGCCGCTCTCCAGGCCGGACTGACGGCCGCTGGCGTCGACATCCTGCTGGCGGGACCAATGCCGACGCCGGCAGTGGCGTACCTTACCCGCGCACTGCGGCTCGCCGCCGGCATCGTGATCAGCGCGTCCCACAATCCCTACGACGACAACGGCATCAAGTTCTTCGGGGCCAACGGGCGCAAGCTGGCCGACGATACCGAACGGCAGATCGAAGATCGCCTCTCGCAGCCGATGGTGTGCATGCCTTCGGCGCGCCTCGGCCGAGCCCGCCGCGTCACCGACGCCGCCGGTCGCTACATCGAGTTCTGCAAGAGCACCTTCCCGAACGAACTCGACCTTCGCGGGCTGAAGATCGTGGTCGATTGCGCCCATGGGGCCGCCTATGGTGTCGCCGGACCTGTGCTGCACGAACTCGGCGCCGAGGTGATCACGGTCGGCAACCGTCCCGACGGGCTCAACATCAATCAGGGTTGTGGCGCGACCCACCCGCAGTTCCTCGCCGGCGAGGTCCGCGCCCA
>JAYTTO010000398.1:0-2276 GCA_043744975.1 Betaproteobacteria bacterium
TCTGCAGGTCGCGGATCCCGCTCGCCTGAAGGCCGCGGCGGAGGATGATGCCTGGTCACGGTTCGCCAATGCCGACAACGCCGAAGTCTTCTGCCAGGCTTGGCTGGGCGTCACCTGTCTCAAGGCCGCCGCCACCGACGGGATCCTGGTGCTGGCGCAGCCGGGCGGCGGCGGCTTCGTTCCCGCCGCGGTCTGGCCGGATGCGAAGCGCGATCGCGCCAAGTTGGGCGAGGCGGTCGAGCGCGCGATCCGCGACAACACCCTGGTGGTGGTGCCGGCGGGCGAGAACGGCCTGCGGCTGCACATCGCGCAACCGTTGCAGGCCGACGGCGGCGTCATCGGCGCCATCGCCGTCGATACGGAGTCACGGACCGAACGCGAACTGACGACACTCACGCGCGACCTCGCCTGGGGCGCCGGCTGGCTTGAGGCGCTGCTGCGGCGGCACGCGAATTCCACCGACGCGGCGACGGCAGCGCGGCTGCGCCAGGTGTTCGATGTGTTCAGCGCCGCGCTCGAGCACCACGGATTCGTGCCCGCGGCCACGGCCACCGTGACCGAACTGGCCAGCCTGCTCGATTGCGACCGGGTTGCGCTCGGCATCCAGCGCGGCAGGCGATCGCAGGTCAAGGCGCTGTCGCATACCGTCCAGTTCGAGAAGAACGCCGAGCTGACCCGTGCCATCGAAATGGCGATGGACGAGGCCTCCGACCAGAAGACGCGCCTGGTGTGGCCGCTCGCCGAGGATACCGAGGGGCAGGTGCTGAAGGCGCATGAGCGGCTGGCGAAGGCGCATGGCGCCGCGGCCGTGCTGACGGTGCCGCTCACCCGTATGGGCGAGAGCGTCGGCGCCTTGTGCCTCGAACGCCAGCGTCGGTTCGCGGCCGAGGATGTCGAACTGGTGGAAGGGCTGGCCGCGCTGTTCGGACCGCTGGTCGAGATCCAGCGCGAGGCCGAGCGCGGACCGCTGCGGCGCCTGTGGCAGTCGATGGTCCACCTGTGGGCGCGTTGCTTCGGCCCGGGCCACATGGTGTGGAAGCTTGTGGCCGTGCTGGTTGCCGCGACCGTGCTGTTCTTCTCGTTCGCCACCGGTACCTACCGCGTAGCTGCCGAGACGCGCATCGAGGGTGCGGTCCAGCGGGCGATCGCCGCGCCTTTCGAGGGCTATGTCTACGAGGCGCGCGTGCGTCCCGGGGATCTCGTGCGCAAGGGCGCGCTGCTCGCCCGCCTCGACGACCGCGACCTGCAACTCGAACGCCTCAAGGCAGCCAGCCGGCGGGAGCAACTCCTCAAGCAGTACCGTGAAGCGCTGGCGAACCACGACCGCACGCAGATCCGCGTCATCGGGTCCCAGGTGGAGCAGGCCGAAGCCGAGCTGTCGATCGCCGAGGAAAAGCTCGCGCGCATCCTGCTGGTCGCGCCGTTCGACGGCGTGGTCGTGAGCGGCGACCTGTCGCAGAAGCTCGGTGCGCCGGTGCAGCGCGGCGACGTGCTGTTCGAGATCGCGCCGCTGGAAGACTACCGCGTGGTGCTCAAGATCGACGAGCGCGACATCCGCGACGTGCGCATCGGCGACCGCGGCGATCTACTGCTGACCTCGATGCCGAACGAGCGCCTGCCAATGCGCGTGGCGCGCGTCACCCCGGTGAGCACCGCCGAGGAAGGCCGCAATTTTTTCCGCGTCGAAGCCCACCTGGAGCGCGGCGCCGAGCGGCTGCGCCCCGGGATGGAAGGCGTCGGCAAGGTCGTGGTCGGCGACCGCAAGCTGATCTGGATCTGGACCCGCTACCTGATGAACTGGATCGAGATCGAGACGTGGTGGCTGCTGCCTTGACAGCGCGATGAGCGCCGAACTCTACAGCCCTTCCTGGTACCGGGTCGCGGACCTGAAGCCGCGGCTCAAGAGCCACGCCGAAGTCCACCGGCATCACTACCGCGGCCAGCTCTGGTATGTGCTGCAGGACCGCGCGTCGCGGCGCATGTACCGCTTCAACCCGGCAGCGTGGCGCCTGATCGGCCTGCTCGACGGCGAGCGGACCGTGCAGCAGGCATGGGACCTCGCGTGTCACCGTCTCGGTGATGACGCGCCCACCCAGGAGGAGTCGATCCGGCTGCTCGGGCAACTGCACGGCTCCGACCTGCTGCAAAGCGAGCTGCCGCCCGACGTCGACGAGCTGCTGCGACGCTACGGCAAGCAGACCACCGGCAAGTGGTGGCGCAACCTGCGCAACCCGATGTCGATCAAGCTGCCGCTGATCGACCCCGACCGCTTCCTG
>JAYTTO010000399.1:0-2576 GCA_043744975.1 Betaproteobacteria bacterium
GCGAAGCCTTCCCATGACGCCCCGGACCGCGGATGAGCGAGCAGCGCGGGCAGGTCCGCTATGCCCATCAGGGCATGGAGAACACCGGAGTCGCGGAAATAGATCTTGGGCGCCTTCACCTGGCGTTTGGCGAGGTTCTCGTGCCATGGCTGCAACTGCCGCACCATGTAAGTCTGGGTCAACCAATCGAGGTACCGGCGAACCGTCGGCTCACTGACACCGAGGGAGCGTGCAGGATCGGCGGCATTCCAGACCTGGCCGTGAAAATGGGCCAGCATCGTCCAGAAGCGCAGCATTGCCGGGCCCGGCACATTCACGCCGAACTGCGGCAGATCGGCTTCGACGAAGCGGTTGATCGATTGCCTGCGCCAGCGCCGGCTGTCGCCATCGGAATCGGCCAGAAAGGACAAAGGGTAGCCCCCGCGCTGCCATAGCTGCAAAGCCGCGTCCGAGCCGGTCTCGGCGATGTCGAAGCCCGAGATTTCGATCACTTCGACACGTCCCAGCAGCGACTCGCTGGTCTGCCGCAGCAGCTTGGGAGATGCGCTGCCCAGCAGCAGGAATTGGCCGGGCGCCATCGTGCGGTCGATCAGGACTCTGAGCACGTCGAACAATCCCGGCGCCCGTTGCACTTCGTCGATCACCACCAGCCCGGATAGATCGCCCAAAGCGGACATCGGTTCGGCCAATCTTGCGAGCGACAAGGGATCCTCGAGGTCGAAGTAGTTGGCGTCGTCAGGGGACAGGAACTGGCGCGCAAGCGTCGTCTTTCCGGTCTGACGGGGCCCGACCAGCACTACGGCGCGCGATCGGCGCAGCGCTTTCTTGATGTGCGAGTGCAGTTGGCGACGTTCGAGCATTCGATGACTTTGACCAAATAACCTTGAAAAAGCAATATGAGGTGTTCCTTTTTCAAGGTGTATGGTGGCAAGGATCCTGCCCAGGGATCGGGCGGCGCTCTACCCGCCGTCGGGTGCCTGCTTGAACGGCGCGTGTTCCTCGAGCTCGCTCACGTACGACTCGATGCCGCGCGATTCGCGCGCGAGAAATTTCTGCACCGCCTGGGCGAAGTCGGTGTCCTCGATCCAGTGGGCCGACCACGTGGCCACCGGCAGCAGTCCGCGCGCGAGCTTGTGCTCGCCCTGCGCGCCGCCCTCGAAGCGGCCGATGCCGCGGGCGATGCAGAACTCGATCGCCTGGTAGTAGCAGGTCTCGAAATGCAGGCCGGAGACGAACCCGGTCGTGCCCCAGTAGCGGCCCCACAGCGCTTCCTGCGAGAACACGTCGAGCGAGGCGCAGAAGGGGCGGCCGTCGCGGCTGCCGATCACCAGCAGCAGGTTGTCCGGCATCTCCGCGCCGATGCGCAGGAAGAAGTCGAGATTCAGATACGGGGTCGAGTGGTGCTGGCGATAGGTGTTGTCGTAGCACGCCACGAAGAACCGCCAGTCGGCCTCGCCGATGTCGCGGCCGACCTTCCATTCGAAGGTGACGCCCGCTTCGCGCACCTTGCGGCGCTCCTGCTTCACCTTCTTGCGCTTGTCGTGGCTCATGCGCGCCAGAAAATCGTCGAAGCTGGCGAAGCCCTCGTTGATCCAGTGGAACTGCACGGTCTGCCGCATCATCAATCCGGCCGCACGCATCTCCTCGGCCTGAATGTCGTCGGGAAACAGGCAATGGAAGGTCGACACCCCGGCCCCGCGGGCGAACCGCAACGCGCCACGCAACAGCAGCGAGCGCTGCGCCGGCGTTGCGGCGAGCAACCGCGGACCGGTGACCGGCGTGAACGGGATCGCGCTCAGCAGCTTCGGGTAGTAGCGGCGGCCGGCGCGCTGCCAGGCGTCGGCCCAGGACCAGTCGAACACGTACTCGCCGTAGGAGTGCGCCTTCAGGTAGAGCGGCAGCGCACCGGCCAGGTTGCCCTGCTCGCGCAGCAGCAGGAACTGCGGCGTCCAGCCGGCCTCGGGGGCGGCGGAACCGCTCTCGTGCAGAGCGTGCAGGAAGGCATGTGACAACAGCGGCTGTCCGGCGGTGAGCCGGTCCCATTGATCCGGGGCGACGGCGGCGAGCGATTCGACGACTTCGAGGGTGACTTCGGCGGGCATGGGTGGAGCGATCGGCAGCGGCCGGGGGCCGCGGCGCGACCGGGAGACCGACAGACCGAATGGTATATTGCGCCGCATGAAAATCGCGATCGCCCAGATCAACTGCATCCTCGGCGACATCGCAGGCAACGCCGCCAGGATTCTCGAAGCCACCCGCCGCGCCCAGGCGATGGGAGCGGACGTCGTGATCACGCCGGAACTCTCGCTGTGCGGCTATCCGCCCGAGGACCTGCTGCTGCGCGACGATTTCGTGGCTGCCTGCGAGACCGCGTTGCGCGAACTCGCCGCGCGCATCCGTCACGTCGCGGTGGTGGTGGGACATCCGCGCGGCAGGCGTGGGCACCTGTACAACGCCGCGTCGGTGCTGCGCGACGGCCGCATCGTCGCCACGTACGCGAAGCGCGACCTGCCCAACTACACCGTGTTCGACGAGGAGCGCTACTTCGAGCCGGGCTACGACCCCTGCGTGTTCGA
>JAYTTO010000400.1:0-1858 GCA_043744975.1 Betaproteobacteria bacterium
GGCGGCCGCCGTCGTCACCGGCGAGTTTCCGAACGAGAACGTCGAGTCGATCGGGGCGCCGCAGGTGATGCTGCCCGGCACCGATCTGGCGCAGATCGTCTACGTCGACCACTACGGCAACGCCTTCACTGGCCTGCGCGGCGATGGCCTGCCGACCAACCGGACCCTGCGCGTCCGCTGGATCGATATCCGGCATGCCCGTGTATTCGCCGACGCCGAGCCCGGACGCGCCTTCTGGTACGTCAACAGCCTGGGTCTGGTCAAAATCGCCATTCCGGCCGCGAGTGCTGCCGAGATGCTGGGGCTCCGGGTCGGTCAGACCGTCGAATGGGTCGGGTGAATTCCCCGGGGCCGACACGCAGGCGCGCCTGCCGTCACGGGGCAGGCCCTGTTGCCCCCTGACGGCTGGACGCTTCCGACCATAGTCCGGCGTCCGCGTTACGCGCCGTTACGCCGGCAGGACCGGCTCGATCATGGTTTCCTGCGCGGCCCCGCCGTCCTGGGTGAGGTGCCAGCCCTTCGCCTTCGGGCGCGCGGCGATCGCCTGATGGAAGCGGCCGTTGATGAAGTGCAGGCCGCAGCCATCGTCGGCCGCGTAGCCGTCCCGCACCGCGCCCGCAGCGACCATGGCCTGGAAGGTCGGGCGGCGGTCGACCTCGCTGTCGTAGTGCGGACAGTTACTGCCCGGCACCAGACCGAGGCAGGGCAGCAGCGTGAGCGGGCCGGCAATGGAATCGGTGATGCCGTCCTCGAACCAGCAGATCGAGCCGGCGCTGGAACCGCCGAGCACCACGCCACGCTCGTAGGCGGCGCGCAGGATCGTGTCGAAGCCCCAGTCGCGCCAGATCGCCAGCATCGTCCTGGTGTTGCCGCCGCCGACCGCGATGGCATCGAACTCGCCGACGAAGGCATCGATCTGCTGCGGCGTGCGCTTGAAGAACGGCAGCACCGCGGGCTTGCAGCCGAGCCGGGTGAAGGCCTGGAAGAACCGGAGTTGATACGGTTCGTTGTCGCCGCTGGCCGTGGGCACGAACAGCACGCGCGGCGATTCGCGCCCGGTCAGTTCCTTGAAGTAGCGTTCGAGATGGAGGTTGTTGTCCGGGTCGGCGAGGAAGGCGCCGCCCATCGCGAAGACGTGTCTGGTGTTGGCCATGTACCGATAGCTCTTGGTGGTTGGATGACGTTGTCGGAAATGCGGCGGTGGCGACGGGATCAGGTGGACACCGGCGCCGGATGGCCGACGCCATCGCTGCTCGCCAGGCCGTCGTCGGCAATCCGGCGGCGGAGTTGGGCGAAAAAGCGGCGGAAATCGTCCTCGAACGCAGGCAACTGGTGTTCGAGTTCGTCGGCACTGCCGAGCAGCGGATTGCCGGGACGGGCGCGGTGCGACATCCGGTCCAGTGCCACGCGGATGCCATCCAGCGACCGGTATGAGGTGAGCCAGTCGCCGGCGACCAGATGCGGCAGCATGCGCGCGAATCCTTCCGGCAGCGGCTGGGTCGCGGCGCTCAGCGCCCGGTAGGTCGATGCTGCAAACCGGTCGAGCGGTTCATCGTGAAACTGCGCCCAGTCGCGTGCCAGGAAGTGGTCGAAGTAGATGTCGACCAGGATGCCGGCGTAGCGCCGCCGTGCCGGACTGATGCGAGCCTTGCTCGCCAGCACGACCGGATGCGAATCGGTGAAGGTGTCGATGGCACGATGCAGCCGGATACCCGCGGCGATCTCGGCGTTGTAGCCGGCGCGGTCGACCGGACCTTTGACGAAGTCGCCGAGCAGGCTGCCGAGCAGCGCGTCCGGGGTCTGCGGCGAGAAGTATAGATGCGCCAGGAAGTTCATGGGCCACTATCAAAATTAGCAA
>JAYTTO010000401.1:0-6182 GCA_043744975.1 Betaproteobacteria bacterium
CGCAATCGCGGCGTAGCCGACGGCGACTATCAGCAGGCCCGTGCCCCATATTCCCACCGCGCGGGTGCCTCCCTGGCGGACGCCGAAATAGATCGCCAGCGCGCCCAGGAGCGAAACTTGCGCGAGAAGCACGATGATGAGGGTGCGGATGTCCATGTAGGGAGGCATCATCGCCTGCTTCCCCTCCAATCTCAAGCATGAGCCCGCCGGGACCGCCAATGTCCGATTCGACAACCGAGCATCGCATCGACCCGATTACGCTTGCCGTCATTTCGAACGGCTTGCAGCAGGTTTGCAACGAAATGGACCTCGCCTTCTGCCGCGCGGCGTTTTCGCCCGTGATTTCGGAAGCGATGGACCGCTCCGACGGGATCTATTCGAAGGACGACGGATCCCTGATCGCCCAGGGCGAGCTCGGCCTGCCGGTCTTCGTCGGCACGATGCAGTTCTCCACGCGTGCGGTGATCGAGCGCGTGCGCGACAACAAGTGGGAAGTGAACCCGGGTGACGTCTTCATCGTGAACGACCCCTACCTGGGCGGCACCCACCTCATGGACGTCAAGTTCGTGAAGCCGTTCTTCCACCGCGGCAAGCTCTGGTGCTGGCTCGCCAATACCGGTCACTGGCCGGATACCGGCGGCATGGTGCCGGGCGGATTCTCGGCCAAGGCCACCGAAGTCGAGCAGGAAGGCTTGCGCCTGCCGCCGGTCAAGCTGTTCAAGGCCGGCGTGCTCGACGAGGAAATCCTCTCGATCATCCTGTCCAACATCCGCCTGGCCGATCAGCGCATCGGCGACATCCAGGCCCAGGCCGCGGCCCTGGCCGTGGGTGAGCGGCGGCTCACCGGGCTGCTCGACCGCTACGGCGCCGACGTGGTCGATGAAGCGATCATCGAGCTGGAGCGCCGGGCGTCGCGCCAGATGCGCGCCGCCATCGCCACGATTCCGGACGGCACCTATCACGGCGAAGCCTTCGTCGACTCCGACGGCGTGGTCAACGAGCCGCTGCGCATCGCCATGGCCGTGACCAAGGCCGGCGAGACGCTGAGCTTCGACATGACCGGTTCGTCGCCGCCCTGCCGTGGGCCGATGAACAGCGTCATCGCCACCACGCGCTCGTCGATCTATCTCGCGGTGAAGCACGTGTTCCCGGAAGTGGCGATCAACGCCGGCACCTTCGAGCCGCTGCACATCGTCGACCCCGAGGGCACGTTCCTGTATGCGAAGTACCCGCGGCCGGTATCGGGCTGCGCGGCAGAGGTCAGCCAGCGCATTGCCGAGGCCGTGT
The DNA here is from genome assembly GCA_043744975.1 of Betaproteobacteria bacterium. GTDB lineage: Bacteria > Pseudomonadota > Gammaproteobacteria > Burkholderiales. The sequence continues at coordinate 1,288 of JAYTTO010000401.1, forward strand.
TCGACGCGCTCGCCAAGGCCATCCCCGAGCGTCTGTTCGCCGCGCCCGCCGGTACCTCCGGCAACTTCGCCCTCGGCGGCTTCGACCCGCAACGTGGTCGCCCGTACGTGATGTACGTCATCTCCGGCGGCGGCTACGGCGGCTCGCCCAAGGGCGACGGCATCTCCAACGGCTGCTCGACCATCGGCATCTCCAAGACCACGCCCATCGAGGTCATGGAGCAACGCTACCCGGTGCTGTTCGAGCAATACGCCCTGCACGAAGGGTCGGGCGGTGCCGGCCAGTATCGCGGCGGCTTCGGCGTCACCTATTCGGTGCGGCTGCGCGCCGGCGAAGCCCGCGCCTCGATGGTGATGGACCACGGCGTCTTCGGCCCGCCGGGCGCGGCCGGTGGCTCCCCCGGAGGACTCAATACCGTGCGGGTGCGGATCAACGGCACCGACTATGTCCCGCCGCACCAGTCGAAGGATCAGGACATTGAACTGCATGCGGGCGATGTGGTGTCGGTGTCGACGCCGGGTGGCGGGGGGTATGGGGATCCGAAGCTGCGGGACCGGGCGGCGGTGGAGTTGGATTTTAAGAGGGGGTATTACAGCGAGGGGGAGATTGGGGAGAGATTCAAGACGATTTAACGTGAGAGAAATCTAGCAGGGCCGGACAAATTCATTCGAAAATCATAGGCGAATATTTCTTCACATTCGCGGCCTGGGTAATGAAACCCCGCCAGCGAGCGATTAAAGCTTATCCCCTCATCGTGCATGTACTTTTTGGCAGCGTTCTGCATCAAGTCATCGGCTCTCGGTTTCCCTGTTCGATAACAATACGCAAAGTCCTCCAATTCATCGACACACCACGCGGATCCTGTCGAGCAAAACAGCAGCGACACCGGACCTTTCTCACTATCCGGGATAAACGCGGCACGGGCCTCAATCTCTGCCGCACGCTTAATGAAGCTCCATCGTGTATTTATGAATTGCCCACCAACAGCGGCTCCCATCCACTCCTTTTTAACGTCCAGCTGTGCGTTTTCTGGAAACCCTTGAGCGATTCTGGTGAAACGCTGCCATTTTTCCTCACCGTCTACCCACTGCGGGGCAACCGTCTTCACCTCAATCCAATTGCGCTGTCCCGTCGAGGTTATAGCAAGAAAGTCAATTCTCTTTTCTGTACCTGCCATGGACGGCTCATACATCAATTTATCGCCCTCACCCATACTATCCAATAGGCAATCCGCCGCTGCCAGTTCATTCCCTATCTCGACGACAGCTCCAAACCTCCCTCTTTTACGCCAAGTTTCTATTTCGAGCTTAAACTTTTTCGTTAGCTTTTCTGCATCTATAAATCGTTGGTCGGCGTGCAGTTTCGGCAATAGACAAGAATGGACTTCTGCAATCCATTTCTCGTTACTCTCATGGATATCGATAGTGGTCATTTTATGGGATAGAAAGCGACGAATCTCACGCGGCGAATTTCACCACCCGCATGTTCTTGCTCTGCTTCCTCACCTGCCATAGATCGTGGTGAAGCTGATGGTTCAACCAGCTCTCGGCAGAAGTCCCGAACGCGAGGGACAGGCGAACCGCCATCTCCGGGGAGATGCTCGCCCGCCCATTGAGAATGGCTGACAGCGTCTTTCTGCTCACACCCAGCCCTTCAGCAGCCTCAGTGATCGTGAGTTGCAAGGGCTCGAGGCACAGTTGGCGAAGAATCTCACCGGGGTGTGGCGGGTTGTGCATGAGACGGGGAACAGCCATGTTCAGTGATAGTCCTGGTAGTCGACGTCAGAAGCGCCTCTGGGGTCGAAGGCAAAGGTAATCCTCCAGTTGCCGCTGACGGAAACGGACCACGTCCCCTTACGATCGCCTTTCAGCGGATGCAGCCTCAACCCAGGAAGCGCCATGTCTTCAGCGGCCGTCGCGGCATGCAATTGCGCCAAGACGAGGCGCAGCCGGTCGGTCTGCTCCGGCCGGATGCCAGCTCTGGCACCTGTCACTAAGAAGCGCTCCAACCCCTTGTGCTTGAAGCTCCGAATCATGATTGTAGCGTAACGCCACACGTTACACAGCACCAGCGAACAAAAAGGGGCTGGTTTTAGGTCTGGTACGAGCGAAGCTAAAATGCAGCTTGCAACGTCCTCCACCCCCCTATAACCCCAGCTCGCTCAACCCCGGATGATCATCCGGCCGCCGGCCCTGCGGCCAACGGAACTTACGATCGGCTTCGGCGATGGGCGTGTCGTTGATGCTGGCGTGGCGCACGTCCATGAAGCCGTTGGCATCGAACTCCCAGTTCTCGTTGCCGTAGGAGCGGAACCAATTGCCGGCGGCGTCGTGCCATTCGTAGGCGAAGCGCACGGCGATGCGGTTGCCGTCGTGCGCCCAGAGTTCCTTGATCAGGCGGTAGTCGAGCTCGCGCGCCCATTTGCGTTCGAGGAACGCGACGATCTGCGCGCGTCCACGCGGAAACTCGCTGCGGTTGCGCCAACGGCTGTCGGGTGTGTAGGCCATCGACACGCGCTGCGGGTCGCGGCTGTTCCACGCATCTTCGGCGAGACGCACCTTCTGCGCTGCGGTCTCGTGTGTGAACGGCGGCAATGGCGGACGCGGGGGTTCTGCAGTCGGGGTCATGGGTTCGGTTCCTCCGGTGGCGACAGGAACCATGATGGTTCCGGTCGAGGCTGCGGGCAACGGTTCAGGCGGCGAGCTTCGCGTGCACCTTCGGGAAATCGATGTCGGTGGCGGCCACATTGTTGACGTAGTTGGTAAGCACGTTCAACGCGACGTTCACGACGATCTCGATCACGCCGGCTTCGTCGAACCCGGCGAGGCGCACGGCCGCGAGGTCGGCATCCGACACCCGGCCGCGTGATTCCGCCACACGGCGTGCGAAGCGCAGTGCGGAGTCCGCCCGGGGGTCGGATGAGCGGCCGTCGCGGGCGGCATCGAGCTCATCCTGGCCGAGCTTCGCGATATTGCGGCCCAGGTAGTCGTGCGCCGACAGACAGTAGTCGCAGCCGTTGTACTCGGCCACGGCCAGCGCGATGCGTTCGCGCAGCTTCACATCGATCTTCCCCTTGGCGAGCGCGCCGTTGAGCGCCAGATAGCCTTCGAGCGCGGCCGGGCTGTTGCCGACGACCTTCATCAGATTCGGAACGACGCCGAGCTGTTGCTTGACGGCTGCGAGCAGCGGCTTGGAAGCATCGGGAGCTTGTTCGACGGTGGGGATGGTGATTCGGGACATGGTGGTTTCTCCGGTCGGGTCGATGTGGTGGATCAGTTCGATTCGCTGGCTGCGCGGCGAATGACTCCACTGTGATCCCATCAACCGGTGCGTAGAATCACCCCCAGAATCAAGACACCATTCCGGCCGGAGAAACAATGTGGACCAGCTGCACCTGATCAGCGTCTTCGTCGCGGTCGTGGATACCAACGGCTTTGCCGGCGCGGCACGCAAGCTCGACATCTCCCCACCCGCCGTCACGCGGGCGATCAACGAGCTCGAAGACCAGCTCGGCGTGCGCCTGCTCACCCGCACGACGCGAGTGGTCCGAGTAACCGAGCCCGGCGCCCGTTACGTGGAAGACTGCCGGCGTGTGCTCGCCGAACTGGCCGAGGCCAACGAGTCGGTCAGCGGGATGCACGGCGCGCCGCGCGGCCAGCTCACGATCACGGCGCCGGTGCTGTTCGGCGCCCGTCACGTGACCCCGATCGTCACCGAATATCTGCGCCAGTACGCGGAGGTGAGTGCCGCCTGCTGGTTCCTCGACCGGATCGTGAACATGATGGACGAGGGCGTCGACGTGGCCATCCGCATCGGCGAGTTGCCGGATTCGTCGATGCAGGCGGTGCGCGTGGGGCAGGTGCGGCGGGTGATCTGTGCATCGCCGGCATATCTCGCGCAGCACGGGACGCCGCAGTCGCTCGATGACTTGCAGGATCATGTCGTCGTTGCGGCCGGCGATATGGCGCGCGCCCCGGAATGGCGGCTGCTCGAGGATGGCGCGAACCGGATCGTGAAGGTGCATCCCCGCATGACAACCACCACCAACGACTCGGCGATCGCCGCGGCCGTCGGCGGTTTCGGCCTCGCACGGCTGCTGTCGTATCAGGTGGCGGCGGAAGTGCGCGATGGCCGCCTCGATATCGTCCTCGCCGGTTTCGAGCCGCCCGCCATGCCGGTGCAGGTCGTGCATCGCGAAGGCCGCCATGCCTCGCGCAAGGTGCGGGCATTCCTCGACCTCGCCATCGAGCGGCTGAGAGCGGATCCGGCGCTGCGTTGAGGCCCGTTTCCCCGGAGCCCGCGAATCAGGTGGACCAACGACACGCCCGCGCTCAAGTCCGGAACCGGAACGGCCGTTAGCTCGTTTAACTTCCGAGCCCGCCCATGCCACCGCCCATGCCACCGCGCCTACACCCCTTTCTCCGTCTGCAGATCGGAAACCGCCTCGCGCTGGCTTTTCTGGTCCTGCTGTCGCTCACGCTCGGCATCGCCTGGCTGGCCGAAGCTAGCATGGGCGACCTGGCGAGGCACTACGAGCGGCTGACGAGCGAGCAGGACGAGATCTCGGCACTGGCCGACGATGCGCGCCGCACCTCCGATGAGGCCACCCGCAAGCTGCTGGTGCTGATCAGTCTGCCTCGTGAAGCCCGCATCGAGGCCTATTCTCAAATCGATGTCTCGAACGTCAAGGTGGACCGTGCCCTGGCGGATTTGGACGCCCGCTACCTGGACGACGGCCGCGGCGATGCCGTCCGGACGGTGTCGACCCGCCTGCGCACCTATCGCGACACCTACCTCGCGACCGCCGATCTGATCGAAGCCGGCGACATGCCGGCGGCGCGCGCGATGCTGGGCCTACAGACCGAAAATGCTCTCGACCAGCTCTCGGACGCCTT
>JAYTTO010000402.1:0-1840 GCA_043744975.1 Betaproteobacteria bacterium
GGCCTGGTACTCGTCTTCGTTCATGGTGAAGCTGTGCTCGGCAAGCGGGAAGCCGCCCTTGCGCACGTCGTCCTGGAAGTCGACCAGGGCCTGCGACACCAGACTCCAGCAGTCGGCGTAGCGCTTCACGAACTTGGGCGTGAAGCGGTCGAACAGCCCGACCATGTCGTGCAGCACGAGGTTCTGGCCGTCGCAATGCGGGCCCGCGCCGATGCCGATGGTGGGGATGGTCAGCCGCTCGGTGATGAGCTGCGCCACGCGATCGGGGATCGCCTCCAGGACGATGGCAAAGCAGCCGGCCTGCTCCATCGCCAGCGCGTCCTTCAGCAGTTGCACCCCGGCCGCGGCGCTCTTGCCCTGGACTTTGAAGCCGCCGATCTTGGCTACCAACTGCGGCGTCAGCCCGATGTGCGCCATCACCGGGATACCCGCCCTGACCACGGCCTCGGCCATCGGCGCGAAGTCTTCACCGCCCTCGAGCTTGACGACGTCGGCCCCGCCCTCCTTCACCATGCGCATGGCGTTGTGGATCGCGTCGGCCGTGCTGGCGTGATAGGCCCCGAGCGGCAGGTCGCCGACCAGGATCGCGGATTTTGCCCCCCGCGCCACCGCCTTGGCGTGGTGCAGCATCTCGTCCATCGTCACCGGCACCGTGCCGGTGTAGCCCAGCACGGTCATGCCGAGCGAATCGCCGATCAGGATGCAGTCGATGCCGGCGCGATCGACCAGCTGCGCGGTGGGAAAGTCCACTGCGGTGACCTGGAAGATCTTCTCGCCGCGCGCCACCTTGGCCTGCAGGTCGAAGATCGACAGTTTCCTGGGTACGTCTGCCATGCCGGTATCCTCTGTGAAAGGCGGTTCGTGCCGTCGTTGTCGTTGTGGTTATAGGGGTCTGCTGTGGTTGTCGGGTACCGGTTCAGGCCCGGCGCACCGCCTCGCCCGGGCGCACCTGGGCGGCAAATTTGTCGAGCACGCCGTTCACGTACTTGTGGCCGTCGGTGCCGCCGAAGACGCGCGCCAGTTCCACCGCCTCGTTGATGATGACCTTGTAGGGCGTTTCGGGATGCGCCGAGAGTTCGCGCGCGCCGATCAGCAGGATCGCGTGCTCGACCGGCGACAGCTCCCGCACGCTGCGGTCGAGCAGCGGCCGGAGCTGGTCGCGCAGGTCGTCGGCGGCGACGATTACGCCATCGATCAGACGGTCGAACAGCGCGGCATCGAGATGCCGGAAGGTCTCGTCGTCGCGCGCCTGCAGCTTGAGCGCGTCGGCGCCGGTGGCGCTGACCAGCCAGGCGTACAGGAACTGCACCGCCATCTCGCGCGACCGGCGGCGGGCGTTCTTCGGTTTCGGTGCGACCGCCTCAGTCGCGCTCATCGTCGATCGCCGCCAGCAAGTTGACCATCTCGACCGCGACCCGGGCGCAGTCCGCGCCCTTGACGTGCATGCGCGCCTCGGCCTGTTCGTCGGTGTCCGTGGTGAGCACGCCGTTCGCCACCGGCAGCCCGGCATCGAGAGCCACCCTGGAAATGCCCGCCGCCGATTCGTTGGCGACCAGTTCGAAGTGATAGGTCTCGCCGCGGATCACCGCGCCGAGAGCGATCAGCGCATGGAACTGGCCGGTGCGGGCGAGGCGCTGCAGGGCGACCGGCAGTTCGAGCGCGCCGGGCACCGTGACCACGGAAATGTTATCGCGGCCGACGCCGAGTGCAAACAGCTCGTCGAGGCAGGCCCGCAACAGCGCGGCGCACACCGGCTCGTTGAACCGGCTCATGGCGATGCCGATGGTCAGTCCGGCACCGGCAAGATCGGGGGCGATTTCGTACACTTCGTCGGTATGGG
>JAYTTO010000403.1:0-3706 GCA_043744975.1 Betaproteobacteria bacterium
CAAGTACGGCCTGCCCACCGGCTACGTCGGTGCGCAGTTCGTGGTCGCCCAGGATGCGAAGACCAAGACCGCCGGTACCGAGACCTTCAACGGCAACAAGACCGGCGCGATGTACTTTGCCGCCGGGTACTACCACAACCTGAGCAAGCAGACCCAGGCCCAGTTCGTCCTGAGTTTCCTGAAGAACAAGGACAACGCCAACTACATCAACATCGGTCAGCCGAACGGTGGGCGTGGTACCGACAGCACGGCGTTCTACGTCGGCCTGAAGCACTCCTTCTGATCCCGGCTCCCTCGGGAGCGCGTCCGGAAGTTCGAACGGGCACCTTCGGGTGCCCGTTTTTCATTGGGTGCCTGCCGGGCCGCTACCAAGGACACTGGTCCCTTCGGGGGTGGCGAAGCTCAGCGAACCCTGGAGGTGGCCATTGTCTCGCTGGTCTGCGGAATCGCGGTCAGATGGCGCGCCTTGCCTCCACACGCACTTTTCGCACGTCGTCGACGATCTCTTGCTCGATCTCCGGGGTGAGTGCCTCCTGCGGCATGCGCCGCCACATTGCTCGAAATTCGTCGCCAGCGCGGCGGCGCAGTTGCTCGCGCAGCATGGCTTCGATCGCATCGGGTGAAAGCAAGCCAGCGTTGGCTGCTGTCTGCGCCAACTCGTCGGGCAAGGTTATTTGTACGATAGTCATCATCTATTGCCTGCTCGATTGACGATGAAGTTCAGCCACTACGGCTCCAGATGACTGCAACAACCAAAAGACCGTCCGACCAGAACGTAACCGCGTATTCAACGCCGGGGTCTCCCTCATCCCCGGCCCTTCTCCCGGAGGGAGAAGGGAGCTGTAGACATCCCGCAGGCGGGGCATGAGACATCCCTCTCCCCTCGGGAGAGGGACCGAGGGTGAGGGACGCTGAACCGGATCAGTTGCGAGCCGCGAGCTTGCCGCGTTGCGACTGCATCTTGTCGCGCGTGGCGCGAAAGCCTTCCAGCCGTGCGCGCTCCGTTGCCACGACCTTTGCGGGCGCCCGTTCGACGAAGCTCGCGTTGCCGAGCTTGACGTCGGCCTTGGCGATCTCCTCGGTCAGCCGGGTGATCTCCCGATCCAGCCGCGCCAACTCCGCCGCCACGTCGATCTCGATATGCAGCATGAGGCGAACCTCGCCGACCACGGCGACCGGGGCGTCGGCCTCAGGCAGCGTTTCGACCGTGGTGGCTTCCGAGAGGCGGGCCAGCGCAATGAGGTAGGGAAACCAGGCCTCGAGCTGTCGCGCCGGACCGGCGGCGAACAGCGGGATCTTCAAGCCCGGGCTCACGTTCATTTCGCCCCGCAGGTTGCGGGTGGCATCGATCATCGCCTTGAGCGCAACGACGAACGCCTCGGCCTCGGCGTCGATGTTGGCGGCATCGCTGGCGGGATACGGTGCCGTACAGATGGTGTCGCCTTGGCGGCCGGCCAGCGGCGCCACCTTCTGCCACAGTTCTTCGGTGATGAACGGGATCACGGGGTGCGCAAGCCGCAGCACTGCTTCGAGAACCCGCAGCAGGGTGCGGCGAGTGCCCCGCTGTGACGCCTCGTCGTCGGACTGGAGTTGCACCTTGGCGAGTTCGAGGTACCAGTCGCAGTACTCGTCCCACACGAAGCGGTAGATGGCATTGGCGACGTTGTCCAGGCGATAGTCGGCAAAGCCCTTCGCGACCTCGGCTTCCGCGCGCTGGAGCTGGCTGATGATCCAGCGGTCGACGGGAGACAACGTGATCGCGGGTGCCGGGTTGCCGGGCACTTCCACGCCGCAGTCATTGTCCTCCGTGTTCATCAGTACGAAGCGGGTGGCATTCCAAAGCTTGTTGCAGAAGTTGCGATAGCCTTCGCAACGCTTGAGGTCGAAATTGATGTTGCGGCCGAGCGTCGCGTACGCCGCCATGGTGAATCGCAAAGCGTCGGTGCCGAATGCGGGGATCCCGTCGGGAAACTCGCGTCGTGTCTTGTCGGCGATGCGCGGTGCGTCCTGAGGTTTGCGCAGGCCGGTGGTGCGCTTGGCGAGCAGCGCTTCGAGCCCGATGCCGTCGATCAGGTCGACCGGGTCGAGCGTATTGCCCTCCGACTTCGACATCTTCTTGCCTTCGGCATCGCGGATCAGGCCGTGGATGTAGACATCGCGGAACGGCACCCGGCCGGTGAAGTGGGTGGTCATCATGATCATCCGGGCGACCCAGAAGAAGATGATGTCGAACCCGGTGACGAGCACCGTCGACGGCAGGTACAGGTCGTACGCCTGCTCATCGTCTCCCGATGGCTCGGGCCAGCCGAGCGTCGAATGACAGACCAGCGCCGACGAGAACCAGGTGTCGAGCACGTCCTCGTCGCGACGCAGCGCGCCGGTGTAGCCGCGCGTGCGCGCTTGCGCGGCCGCCTCGGCTTCGTCGTGCCCGACGTAGGCGTTGCCGGCGTCGTCGTACCACGCGGGAATCTGGTGGCCCCACCACAACTGGCGTGAGATGCACCAGTCCTGGATGCCGGTGAGCCATTGGTTGTAGACGTTCACCCAGTTCTCGGGAATGAACCTGACCTCACCGCGCGCCACGACGTCGAGCGCGACCTGGGCGATCGATTGTCCGGGGAACAGCGTGCCGTCCGGCGCGGGCTTGGACATCGCCACGAACCACTGGTCGGTCAGCATCGGCTCGACCACGGCCCCGGTGCGGCCGCAACGCGGCACCATCAGCTTGTGCGGCTTGACCGATTCGAGCAGGCCGGCGGCACGAAGGTCGTCGACGATGCGCTTTCGCGCCTCGAAGCGATCGAGGCCGCGATAGGCAAGCGTACCGTTGTCGCCGATCTTCGCGTCGAGCGTGAGGATCTCGATCCGGGGCAGGCCATGGCGTTCGCCGACCGCATAGTCGTTGAAGTCGTGCGCCGGCGTGATCTTGACGCAACCGGTGCCGAATGCCGGATCGACATAGGTGTCGGCGATGACCGGAATGGTGCGATCGGAGAGCGGCAGTTGCAGTTGCCGGCCCACCAGATGGCGATAGCGGTCGTCGTCCGGATGCACGGCGACCGCGGCGTCGCCGAGCATGGTTTCCGGGCGCGTCGTCGCCACCACCAGGCCGCGGATACCGTCGACCGGTCCGTCCACGAACGGGTAGAGGATCTCCCAGAGGCTGCCGTTCTCTTCCTCGCTCTCGACCTCGAGATCGGATACCGCCGAGAGCAGCACCGGGTCCCAGTTGACCAGCCGCTTACCGCGATAGATCAGGCCCTGCCGGTGCAGGCGGACGAAGGTCTCGGTGACCACGGCCGAGAGCTTCTCGTCCATGGTGAAGTACTCGCGTTCCCAGTCGCAGGAGTCGCCGAGGCGGCGCATCTGGCGCGTGATCGTCGCCCCGGACGCGCGCTTCCATTCCCACACCTTGTCAACGAAGCCGGCGCGCCCGAGATCACGGCGCGAGGACCCCTGGGCTTCGAGCTGACGCTCGACCACGATCTGGGTCGCGATCCCCGCGTGGTCGGTGCCTGGAATCCAGGCGGTGTTGAACCCGCGCATGCGGTGGTAGCGCGTGAGCGCGTCCATGATCGTCTGGTTGAACGCATGCCCCATGTGCAGTGTGCCCGTGACATTCGGCGGCGGCAACTGGATGGAAAATGCCGGCTCGCCCGCCTTGGCCGCACCCGTGCCCCGAAACCCCGCCACACCATAGCCCCGG
>JAYTTO010000404.1:0-1541 GCA_043744975.1 Betaproteobacteria bacterium
CGATCGGCGCGGCCAACGCGGGAGAACGCGGCAAATTCGTGGGGCACGCCACACTCAACAGCACCAAGTTCACCGAGTACAAGGCAATGGAGGGACACCCGATGAAATCGGCGATGTCGGGAGAACTCGACGGCCTGATCTTCCACAACGGCGGCGGCAGTTCGCTCGATCGCCTGCTCGACCGGGCGCACTATCACGTCGTCTGGGTCGGCGACGGCGGTGGCGGCGGCTACTGCCTCAAGACCTTCACGACGAAGGAAGGCCACAAGCTGTTCGCCCGCTGCGACTCGAAGGCCAACCCTACTGGATCCACAGGCGTGGTCACCCTGCTCGGCGGCACCGGGCCCTTCACCGGCATCAAGGGCAAGGGCAAGTTCAACTTCGTCGGCGTCACGTCGGCGGTCAACTGGGACGACATCGAGTGGGAGTGGGAGACCCCGTGACCCGTGCGGGCACCGACAAACCCGCGCGCGACACCTACATCGTCCACGTCTATCGGCGCAGCGACGAGCCCGGCCAGGAGATGGCCGGGCTCGTCGAATCGGTCGACCTGGGGGAACCGCAGGCGTTCAAGGGGCGGGACGAACTCTGGGCGGCGCTCGCGAAGGCGCCGGAACCGCGACCCCGCAAGTCTGCTCGGCGGCCACCTGCAACCGGTCAGTAGGATACGGCGCGCCAGCTTGGCGGAATCCGCCGAAGCGGCGGTCATCCCCCCCTTTACAGCTTGAGGCGACTCCCCGTAGCGTCCAGGTTCCTGATCGATGCCTGGAGCCTGCCCCATGAGTGAAGCCACCACCCTGCGCGACGGTGCCGGAATGCAATCGACGCCCAATGCCCTGGCCGATTCCACTCTGATCCCGATCGACTGCCAGAACACCTACCGCCGCGGCGTCATGCAGTTGTCCGGCGTCGAGCAGGCTCTGGTGGAAGCGCAGAAACTGCTCAAGCGCGCCCGGGCGTTCGACGTTCCGATCATCCATATCCAGCACGATGGCGGCGGCGGCGCAACCGCCACCCGCGCGCTGCCAACGGTTGGCGGGAAGGTCATACCGGCACAGACGGTGCACGAGGCGAGCCTGGCTGCGATCGGCGACCTGTTCGGGGTCGTGGTCGATTCCACCGCCGACGTCGCGCGTTGATCCGTCGGTAGCCGCGGCCCCGGGCGTCGGCATTTCTGCTAGCGTCCGCGGGTGATCGAACTCGCCGCCGTCAACAAGCGCTTCGGTGCCCTGCAGGTCCTCGCCGACATCGACCTCCGCGTCGCTGCGGGCGAGACCGTGGTGGTCTGTGGGCCGTCGGGCTCGGGCAAGTCGACGCTCATCCGGACGCTCAACCGGCTGGAAGGCATCGACAGCGGCACCATCCGCTTCGATGGCGAGGACATCCACGGCGCCGGCATCGACCTGGGCCGGTTGCGCGCGAGCATCGGCTTCGTGTTCCAGCAGTTCAACCTGTTCCCACACCTCACCGTGCTCGCCAACATCACGCTGGCGCCGGTACGCGTGCTGGGCCGCACGGCCGCCGCAGCGCGATCGGCCGCC
>JAYTTO010000405.1:0-2169 GCA_043744975.1 Betaproteobacteria bacterium
TATCGCGGCTCAATGGCTGGCCTATGTGTACCCCTGTCAACGCTTCGCCCCGCACCTCACGATGCGACACGCATGACTCGGGGACAGCATGATTCGCTATATCTTTACTGTCTGGGACTTGCACCCTTTGCTCCTTGCCGGTCTCCCGGCGCACATCCGCTTCCGCTACCTCGACGGTATGCCGGAGCACCAGCGAACGCCGGAGGTGCGGTAGCGGCAGGCGTACGGTTCGATGTTGCGGCGCAAGAACAGATGCATAGCGAACCGGTCTGATCGAAAACCCTGCGTCTTTCGCCAAAGAGTATTTGCATGAAATCCCCACGGGGGTAGTATTCAAGTCCGTTTGTATCTGTCAAAAGGGGAGATTTCATGAACTCGAAAACATCCTTTGCCCTTGCCGGGCTCACTGCAACGCTGCTTGCCGTCGCCATCGCACCGGCCCATGCGGTTGCACTCAACAGGGTTTTTGCCGCTGAACCGTTCCTCGATACGCCCCTCGGCGGCACGACCGCGGCCCTGCGTCCTGAGCTTGCAGGCCTCGTGCTGGAAGACGTGATCACGCCGTTCTCGTTCGGCGCACTCAACATCACCGGCACGGTCCAGAACCGGGTTGTCCGGGAAACCGGCGCCGGCACGCTCGACTTCTACTGGCGTATCAAGGTCGACCCCACTTCCACCGGGGGTGCCGTGTCGGCCTTCCGCCTTACCGATTTCGGTTACGACAACATCGTCGACGCGGACTGGCGTCTGGACGGCCTGGGATCGGCGGCGCCGTTCGTCGGCCGGGTGTTCAACCCCGCCAGCCGTCCGTCGGGCAGCATCAACTTCCTGTTCACCGACCCGGCCGTGATGCCTGCCGGCCCCACCGATCCTAACGGCAGTTCGCGGTTCTTCTTCCTCCACACCGACGCCACCCTCTACGCCAAGACCGCCCTCTATGACCTGCTGGGTGGTCCCAACGAGACGCTGTCGCCGACATTCTCGACCTTCGCCCCGGTCCCGGAACCGTCGTCGTTCGTGTTGATGGCCGTAGGCCTCGGCGCCGTCGGCTTCGCGGCTCGGCGGCGTATCGCCAAGGCAAACGCCTGACGCAAGCGGGTCGCCGTCATCACCTGTCCGGGGACAAACAACCCCGGACGGGCGATGCCTGGGCGGGTTCCCGGATCAGCCGTACCGCCTCGGCGTTCACCGGCGCGAGATACGGGATCACCCCGAGCAGCGGTGCCCGCAACCGCGCTTCCAGCGTAGCCAGGTTTTCTTCCGGCGCGCTCATGTGCGGATCGATCCGATTGGCGATCCAGCCGGCAAGGTGCAGGCCGCGCGCGATGATCGCCTCCTGCGTCAACAGCGCGTGATTGATGCACCCCAGCCGCATCCCGACTGTCAGCACCACCGGCAGGCAGAGCCGCTGCGCCAGGTCGCCGAAATCCTCCGAGTCACTGAGCGGCACCAGAAAGCCTCCCGCGCCTTCCACCACCACGACATCGGCGCGCGCATGCAGCGCCTCGAAGCTGGCGACGATCCGTCCGATGTCGATGCTTCGACCTGCGCGGGCCGCGGCCACATGCGGCGCGATCGGTTCGCGAAACAGATACGGATTCACATCGTCGATTGACGCCGTAACGTTGCTGGCGGCGAGCAATGCTTCGACATCTTCGTTCTTCCAGCCCGATGCGGTTTCGTGGCAGCCGGCGGCAACGGGCTTCATGCCGGCGACCTTCAGACCGCGGCGGCGGTAGTGGTGCATCAGCACCGTGGCCGCCAGCGTCTTGCCGACTTCCGTGTCGGTACCGGTGACAAACAGGCCGCGCGGGACTGCTGCCGAGGTCATGCGGCGGCCGCGTCCAGCGCGCGCTGCGCGACGCCCATCAGCCATTGCCACTCGTCGTCGGCGACCACGTACGGCGGCATGAAGTAGACCGTGTTACCGATCGGACGCAGCAGCGCCCCTTCCACCAGGGCCGCCTGCGTGAACCGGCGCGCGAAGCCCGGCGTCGCTGCCGGCACATCGAACGCGAGGATGGTGCCGCAGCGCCGGACGTGCGCAATGCGCGGATCGTTGTGCATCCAGTCGATGTGGGTGTCGAAGCGCTCCGCGCGCAACCGGTTCGTCGCCAGCACGTCGTCGTCGCGGAAGATGTCGAGCACCGCGAGCGCGGCGCTGCAGGC
>JAYTTO010000406.1:0-2008 GCA_043744975.1 Betaproteobacteria bacterium
CCCGCCCGCGCGACCCGACCGGGGTGCGCACCGCAGATCTCGAACCGAGCGCCGAAGCCGCCGAGTTGGTCGACAACTACCTGCGCTCGCACGGCATTCCTGCGGTGCGGCCGGTCGCGGAATCGCGCTAGCTTCCATCGCGCCGAGATCAGGTGGCACGAGCGCTGGGGACGGCTAGTGGCGATCGACGGTATTCGCTTGGGGTCCCGCCGGTGCGCCGCTTGAACGCGGTCGAGAAGTGCGCATGGCTCGCAAAGCCGAGTTGTTGCGAGACTTCGGTCAACGTGAGGGTAGTCTTGCTGATCAGATCCTTCGCACGTTCGACCCTACGCTCCAAGACATAGCTATGCAACGGCGCGTTGAAGTTGGCCCTGAAGCGCCGCAGGAACTGCGCTTCACTGTAGCCGGTCAGGCGCGCGAGCTCATCGACTCCGATGTTTTTGGACAGGCTGCGATCGACGTAGGCGGCGATCAGGTGGCGGGTCGGCTCCGACAGGTCCGCAGCGTGGCGACGGTCGTGCGCCGCAGCCTGGTGCTCGATCCAGCAGTCGAGCGTGGCGTTTGTCAAGAACTCGACATACATCGCATCCGCGTGGCTTTGCACCGCGTGCAGATGCCGCACCAGATTACCAAGTCGCCTGTCCTTGAACTGGAAGCGCGGGCCGCGGTCGTTGCCGTTCGGCGGGCCGCCGGCGGCGGCCAACTCGGCCGGGATGCTGATCTTCAGGCCGCGCGCCGATCCGGGGCCTCTGCGAATCAAATCGAAGACACCCGCCGGGTAGTAGTCGAACAGTCCTTCCTTCGGCCGGATGGTCCAGCTCGCGGCACCGCGCGTGACTCGGATCTCGGGCCCGTCGTCGAGCCACAGCACCAGTGCCGGGTCGGACAGCACCACGTCGTGCAGATCGAAGGGTTCGCTGGCCTCGCAGTACCCGAGGGAGAAGCCGATGAAGCGTCTTGCAGAGTCCTCGAAATGCATCGCAATGGCTTTCGTGTGCCTGGAGGGGGGAGCGCCTTTGATGGTAACGCTTGGCGGCGAGGGTTGCGGCTTGGCCTTGCACCAAAGTTTCGTCGGGCCATCGGCGTTGGCTGCCGGGCGATCGTTCGCTCAGCGGCAAAGGGTAATCCATGATGCCGGCGCCGACCCGATGCACAAAATTTGAAAGCCAAGGCCTCAGGCATTCTATCCAATACGACCACGCCGGCGCCACCTTAGCGCAGTCGGTCCGACAACAGCAAGGAGACGACGATGAGACGGTCTATTCCTTCGTTTGCACTTTCCGTGGCGGCCGCAGCCGCGCTCGTCGCCTGCGGGGGCGGTGGCGGCATGAGCGCCAGCCCGACGCCAGCGGCCGCGACAACCGACATGCAGGCCCTCGCCGCCGAGGGAGGCGAGGGCGTGAAGACCGCGCTGGCGATCAAGCACGCGCGCGGTTGCCGCGGGCCGAACGACAACCCTGAAACGGCCCTGCAAGGCCAGGTGCCGGCGGCGTTGCGGCAGGCGGGCTTCAAGGGCTTTAACTGCAATCTTCAGCTGGTCGGTCAGTACCAGGGCGAGGGTGGCAACTGGTCGGCGGCGACGTTCCAGGACAGCGCCGGCCGCAAGTGTGCGTACCACTCCACCGCAACACCGACGGCGAACCGCCCAACGCCCGGGGTGCCTGTCATCGACATCACCGATCCGACAAGCCCGGTGCGCACGATGTCGCTGACGACCAAGGCGATGCTCGACCCGTGGGAATCGCTGCGTGTAAATTCGCGCCGCCAGATCCTGGTCGGCGACAATGGGTCGAACTCATCGCAGGGCGATTCGACGATCGACCTGTATGACCTTTCGGGCGATTGCCGCTCGCCCCAGTTGTTGGCGTCGGTGCAGCTCGGCAGCGGCGAAGGCAACTTCCTGCCGGCCCCCGCCAAAGGACACGAAGGCAACGTCGCGCCTGACGGCCTGACCTACTGGATCGGCGACATCGTGGCGCACCGCTATCACGCGGTGGACATCAGCAAC
>JAYTTO010000407.1:0-7368 GCA_043744975.1 Betaproteobacteria bacterium
CCGACGGCGGACCGAACGCCGGCTGGTTCGAGTGCGGCCGCAATCCGGCCTGCGAACCGGTCTGCAACTTCGTCCGCTGCAGCCAACCCTGAGGGCGGCGACCGCCTCGATCCGGCCGATCCGTCACTCGTTGGCGACACTGCGCCCGGCGCGGCCTCCGGCACAACCGCGAAAATCCACGGTTAACCCCTGATTCAAAGCAATATTGTTTAGCTGGCACGGGCCTTGTATATAGGCTGTCAGCGGTACCTGTGTCCCCCCGACCGGGTGCTGCTGGTAGTCAAGTGGGACTTCACCGCCCGAGCTTCGCCAGAGCCGGGCGGATTTTTTTATGCCGCCGCGGGCGGCCTGCGTTTTCTTGGCGGCCACGCCGCGCGTAACGCCTCTCCACATCATCGGAACGGGTCATGGCCTGGCCTGGACCACAGCGCGTCCGCAGGACAGTCTTGCGCTCAGGGGCAGCGTTCATGCCGCCGTGTCGGGCGTTCGCGACACCGGGCTGGAGATGCTGCCGAGGCCATCGATGCGGCATTCGGCCACGTCGCCATGCTCGATCACGACTGCGCCTGGCGTGCCGCTGGAGATGATGTCGCCCGGATACAGCGTCATCACGTGGGAATGGAACGTCACCAGGTGCGCCGGCGGGAACTGCATGTTGCCGACGCGGTTCTCGCGATGCAGGGTGCCGTTCTTCCAGGTGCCGACCTTCAACGAAAGGACGTCTGCGACTTCGTCGCGCGTGTAGAGCTCGTGCCCGAGCACGAAGAACGTGTCGAAGTTCTTCGCGCGCGTGAGGTAACGCGGGTTCTTCTGCAGGATGTCCTCGGCCGTCATGTCGAGGATCAGGCAGTAGCCGGCGACGAAATCCAGCGCGTGGGCCTCGCTCACGCGGCGGCAGGTGCGGCCGATGACAATCCCGAGTTCGGCCTCGGCCGTGACACGCGTGGATTCCGGCGGCAGTTCGATCGTGTCGCCAGGTCCGATCAGGGTCTGGTCGCCCTTCATGAACGACGCCGGCTCGTCCGGGTAGATGGCGTTCAGGTCCTGCGCATGATCGCGGTAGTTGAGGCCGATGCCCCAGATCTTGCGCGGATGGCGGTAGAGCGGCCCGAAGCGCAGCGATTTCGCGGCGCGATAGCGGGCGCTTGCGAAGGCGTCCGCGGCGAGCGCGTCGCTCAACCCCTGCGCGATCAGCGTGAAGATGTCGGTCGGCCACGCGCTGCCGAGGCGGGCGTTGATGTCGGCAACCAGTGTGATGCCGTGAGTGGTAACCACGGCGGCCTGCTCGCGGCCGGCCTCGACGACGGTGCAAAGGCGCATCGCTTGGCCCTCGAAGAGCAGCGACCGGCCCCGGAACGACGCCGACGCTGCGAGATGCCGCCGGGTTTCCCGACGAACGAATTGGTGGGCCGTGAAGGATTTGAACCTTCGACCAAGGGATTAAGAGTCCCCTGCTCTACCAGCTGAGCTAACGACCCGGTGTGACGCGAAGTGTGAGGCTGTTGCTCTCCCACCCCCAATTGTGGCTTCTTCGGGTGGTAGGTGGTGCGAGATTCGAACTCGCGACCAACGGATTAAAAGTCCGCTGCTCTACCGGCTGAGCTAACCACCCAAAAAAGAGGGCGCATTCTATCGGCGTGCGATTTGGAGTGTCAATCGAACACTCCGCTTTTCGCCATGGCAAATCGTTGTTTTCATTTGGCTCTGGTCACCCGGCAGCCGGCGCGTACCGGGTTGGGTCGGGCAATCCGGCGGTTTCGAAGCCCGCTCGGCGGATGCGGCACGAGTCGCAAACGCCGCAGGCACGGCCGGCGTCGTCGGCCTGGTAGCACGACACCGTCAGCGAGAAGTCGACCCCAAGGGCGGCGCCACGGCGAATGATGTCGGCCTTGGACAGCTCGATAACGGGAGCGCGGATGCGCAACAGTTGCCCCTCCACCGCCGCCTTGGTCGCGACGTTGGCCAGCACCTCGAACGCCGCCACGAATGCGGGACGGCAGTCGGGATACCCGGAATAGTCGACGGCGTTTGCGCCGTAGAAAATGGCGCCCGCCCCGATGGCTTCGGCATGGCCGAGCGCGAGCGCGAGCATGATCGTGTTGCGGGCAGGCACATACGTGACGGGGATGGTGCCGGCCGTGTTGCCGTCGACGGGCACGTCGATCGCCTCGTCAGTCAGCGCCGAGCCGCCGATGGCCCGCAGGTCGACGGCGACGACGGTGTGATCGGTGGCGCCGAGCTGATCGGCGACGCGAACGGCAGCGGTGAGCTCAGCGCTATGACGCTGGCCGTAGTCGACCGAGAGCGCATGCGTTGCGTAACCCTCGGCCCGCGCGATCGCGAGAACAGTGGCGGAATCCAGGCCGCCGGAGAGCAGGACCACGGCTTTCTTCATGGCTCGACCATCAGCGCGCGCCCGGCCGCCAGCGGCCAGAGTCCGCTGTCCTGCGGCAGGCACAAACAGTCCGCAGGGACTGTTTGTGTCCGGCCCCAGCTCGCGAAGCGCCCTGTGGCCCCCCATTGGGGGGTGCCGACCGCAGGAAGGCTGGGGGGGTGGTCATCTGCCTGGCTGCTCGCCCCACAACAGCTTGTGGAGCTGGATCTGGAGACGGACGGGCAGGCGATCCTCGATGATCCACTCGGCCAACGCACGCGGCTCGAGCCGGCCGTGGCTGGGGGAGAACAGCACCGGGCACCGGGCGTCGAGCGAGCGCTCGGCCAGCAGCGCGCGGGCCCATACGTAGTCGGCGCGGTCGCACAGGACGAACTTGAGCTCGTCGTGCGGCCGCAGGAGATCGAGGTTCGACCAGAGGTTTCGCGATACCTCGCCCGATCCTGGCGTCTTGACGTCGACGATGCGGGCGACCCGCAGATCGACCGGCGCGATGTCGATCGCACCGCTGGTCTCGAGCGACACGTCGTAGCCCTGGTCGCACAGCCGTTCGAGCAGCGGCAGGCAGGTCTTCTGCGCCAGGGGCTCGCCGCCGGTCACCGTGACCCGCGGCACGCCCAGTTCGCGCACGCGGTGCACCACGTCGTCGACGGCCATGCTGTCGCCACCATGGAACGCATAGGCGGTGTCGCAGTACCCGCAGCGCAGCGGGCAGCCGGTGAGCCGCACGAACGTCGTCGGCAGGCCGACGCGGCTGGCCTCGCCCTGGAGCGACAGAAAGATCTCGGTGATGCGCACCCGCAGGCTCTGCAGCGCCGCGGCCGGCTCGGCCACCAGGGGCAGGCTCACAGCGCGCGCCGGGCCGGCATCAAGTGCGCTGCCCCCCATTGGGGGGTGCCGACCGGAGGAAGGCTGGGGGGGATCGTCATGCGCAGCGCCGGGCCGCCCCAAGCAAGCAGCCCCCCATTGGGGGGTGCCGACCGGAGGAAGGCTGGGGGGGTTGTCACCTGAGCTTTGACAGGCGCTGGCGGGCCTTCTCGGCCGCTTCGTTCGACGGGTACTTCGCGATCAGGTCCTCGAAGGTCTTGCGCGCGGCGGAGGTCTCGCCCTGGGCGTTCAGCGCATTGCCGAGGATGAGCATCGCATCCGGCGCCTTGAGGTGGTCCGGGTAGGTGACCAGCAGCTTCTGCTGGGCGGCGATGGCATTGGGGTAATCGGCGAGTCGGAAGTACGCCTCGCCCAGCCAGTACTGCGCATTCGGCGCCAGCTCGTGCCGGGGATAGAGCTTGAGGAAACCGCGGAAGTCCTGCACAGCGCCAGCCGAATCGCCGGCCCGCTGGCGTCCCAACGCCTGCTCGTAGACCCGCTTGATCACCTCGGGATCGGCCGCGCCCGGCGGGGGGCCCGCGGTCGCCGGCGCCACCGGGGCGGGCGCGGCAGGCGTCGCCGTGGGTGTCGGCGCCGGTACGGGGACGTCGCGGATCAGTGGCGGCGGCGCCGGTGCCGGCACGACGGGCGCAGGAATAGCGGCAGCGGACTCGAGCTTCTTCAGTCTCAGGTCGAGCTCGCCGACCGGTACCGATGTCGGGATCGATTCGGCGGCGGTTTCGAGCTTCTTGAGGCGGGCATCGACCTGCGCCAACTGCGCTGCGGTGACCGCTGCGACAAGTGCCACCTCGAGCTTCCTGACCCGGGCATCGATCTCAGTGACCTGGGCCATCGCCTTGCGTCGAGCGTCGGCGTCGTCCTTGGTCTGCAGCTCGAAACGCCGCAGACGGGCGTCGGTGTCGTTGTAGAGATCGCTCTGCCGTTTCTCCGCCTTCTGGCTGCGATCGTTCAACACATCGGCCTTGTTGGCGGTCGTCTCGATCTCGCCGCGCAATTCGCGCAACTGTTTGCTGAGCGCCTCGATCTGACTCAGCATATCGAGCAATACGCGACTCTCGGTCTGCACCGGCTTGGTCTGCGCCTGGACCGGCACCACGCCGATACCGAACGCGACGGCGAGCACGATCGAGACGGCTCTCAGCATCGAGAGACCTGAGCATGGTGCGGCGGCAGCGCGCGCCGGGCCTGCCAGCGGCCGGAATCCGCCGGCCTTCGCCAGGCACAGACGGTCCGCAGGGACTGTCTGAGTCCGGGCTCAGACCCAAGCGCGCCGGCCCCCGCATGGGGGGTATCGAGCGTCTGCGAGATTGGGGAGATTGTCATTGCCCGAGGTAGACGATGTCGCTGCGTCGGTTCGCGGCGTAGGAGTCGTCGTCCTGCCCGGTGGCCTTGGGTTTCTCCTCGCCGAAACTGACGGCCTCGATACGGTTGGGCGCAACCCCGAGAACCGTCAGGGCGCGCTTGACCGAATCTGCTCGCCGCTGACCGAGCGCGAGGTTGTACTCGGTCGAGCCGCGCTCGTCGCAGTTGCCCTCGACGCGCACCTTGAGCGACTTGTTGGCCTTGAGGAACTGGGCATGGACCTCGACCAGGCCGCGGTACTCCTCGGTGATGTCGTACTGGTCGTAGTTGTAGTAGATGCTGCGTTTGAAAACGGGGCTGGCGGGATCCTTGAGCGCACTCCCCGGATCGGCCAGCGCGCGTTCGCTCATGCTGCCGTCGGTCAGCGGCTTGACCAGCGGGTCCTGCTGTTCGGCCGCCTTGCGGCGCTTCGCCTCCTCCAACTGGCGGTTGAGCTCTTCCTGCTCGCGGGCCACCTGTACCCGCTTCGCCGCATCCTCCGACTTGCGCTGCGACTCAAGCAGGTCGCGCTGTTCGACCGCGACCTTGCTCTGTTCCTTGACGTCCTGGCCGGCGCAACCCACCAGGCAAAGTGCCAGCACAGTCAGGCAAATGCGTATTCTCATGTTGTGACCTCCTTTGTAGCTTCAGGATTCAGCGTGACTTCGACAAGGGTCCCCACGCGGGTTCCCGAACACTGCCCGACGACTCGGACAGGCGCTGCTTGATGCGGCCGTCGCGTGACACCGCCGCGAGGATGCCACGGCGATTGTGTTCGGAGGCATAAAGAATCATGCGCCCGTTGGGAGAAAACGTGGGTGAGGAATCGATCCTGCCGTCGGTGAGCACCTGGGCGTTCCGGCTGCCGAGATCCTGGATGGCGACGTTGTAGCGCCCGCCGTTGCGCTGGATGAAGCAGAAGCTGCGGCCATCCGGACTCCAGCGCGGCGTGACGTTGTAACTGCCCTCGAAGGTCATGCGCTCGGAGGGTCCGCCGCTGGCCGACATGCGGTAGATCTGGGGACTCGCCCCGCGGTCGGAGGTGTACAGAATGCTGCGGCCGTCCGGCGACCACGATGCCTCGGTGTCGATCGCCATGCTGTTGGTGATGCGGACCGGATCGCCGCCATCGGCGGCGATGGTGTAGAGCTGCGCCACGCCGTCGCGCGAGAGCGTGATGGCGAGCCGCTGACCGTCCGGCGACCAGGCCGGGGCACTGTTGGATCCCTCGAAATTGGCCAGCACTTGACGCGACCCGTCCGCAAGCGAGTGCACGTAAATGGTCGACTTGCGCTTCTCGAACGACACATAGGCGATGCGAGTGCCGTCCGGTGACCACGCCGGCGAGATGATCGGCTCGCGATTGGCGAGGATGAAGTCGGCATTGGCGCCATCCGAATCCGCCACCTGCAGTTCGAAACGGTCGCCGTTCTTGACCACGTAGCAGATGCGCGTCGAGAACACGCCCGGTTCGTTGGCCAGCGTCTCGTAGATGGTGTCGGCGATGCGATGCGCAATCGCGCGCAATTGCGCAGCGGCGATGGTGTAGCTGAAGCCGGTGCGCTGCGACTCCTTGCCCACCTCCATGAGACGGAAACGGACCGCGAGCTTGCCATCGGAGCGCTCGACGAGGTTGCCGATGACGAGGTTGGCGACACCGCGATTGCGAAAGTTGCGCCAGTCGATGTCCTCCGGCTCCGACGGGTAGCGCGGCATCCAGCCGGCGGACTCCTCGCGAAACAGTCCGCTGCGCAGCAGGTCGGCGAGGACGATGTCGCCAATCCTGTCGCGCTGCCGTTCCTGATTGGCGAACGGCAGGATCGTGATCGGGATCTCGCGCCCGTTGCCGCCGACGATCTCGATCGTCAGCGCGGCTCGGGCCAGCGGCACGCCGACGATCATGCCGCCGCACGCAAGAGCGCGCAGCGCACGGCGCCGGAACAGGACTTCAGAGTCGATCATGAGGTCGGATTATAGGGAGGCGGCGGGCATGCCCCGAAAGACGAGGATCGAGGCCGGCAGGACGGGGGGTTCGAGTCACGCTAGTCATGCAACCGGAACACCAGGTGCAACTCGCGCAACTCCGACATCAGTTCGCGATAGTCGGAGAGATTGAACGGCGCCGCCGCATTGATCGCGCGCTCCACGGCCGCGTCGTAGGCGGCATTGCCGCTTGACCGCGCCAGTTGGACGGTCGCGATCACGCCGCTCTCGAGCAGCTTCACGGCGAACTCCGCCTTCGGACTGCCGCTTATGCCGGGCGGAATGATGACTTTATCGTAAACGGCATCGTGAATGCGCTGCTTCACTTCCGCAAGCCTGGCCTTCGCCTCCGCTGCGGCCTTGGCGGCGGCCTGCGTCGCGCGAGTCGCTTCGGCGTCCACGCGGGCTTTCGCCGCAACGACCTCGGCGTTCGCACGCGCAGCCGCCGCGGCCGCCGCGGCATCGGCTCTCGCCTTGGCGGCGGCGGCCTCGCGCACCTTGCGGTCCTCCTCGGTGCGCCGCTTCGTCTCCTCCAGGCGACGCACATCCTCCTCGCGCTTACGGGCATCGTCGATACGCTTCTGCTCGGCTTTCAGTCGCCTGTCGTCTTCGCGCCTGGCGCGGTCCAGTTTCTGCTGCTCCACCTTGCGATGCGCCTCTTCGGCCAGCGCTTCCTTGCGAAGTTTCTGCTCCTGCTCACGCTTCTTCTGCTCAAGGGAAATATCCGCAGGCTTCGCCTCGCGTTTCGGCTCCGGGGCAGGCGC
>JAYTTO010000408.1:0-6169 GCA_043744975.1 Betaproteobacteria bacterium
GAAGTCGGGCAGCACTTGCGTCCTTGTGCCGCCGCGTCGTCTGTACTGGGCAAACGCCTTGCCGGCCAGGAACAGCGCCGCCTTCGGTATTTCCTGTACCTTGAGGGACATCGAGACAAGCACGTCGTCGAGTGCCTCGATGGTCGCGAACGAGAGCGAGATCTCGGCGTAGATCACCGGATTGATGCAAAGGGCGTGAATCTGGGCCTGCGTACGCAGTTGGCCGATCGACCAATCGGCCCACGCCGGGTCGTCCTGCACCACGTCCACCAGGACGTTGGTGTCGACCAGGAGCATCAGTCGGCACGCAGCAACTTCATCAAGTCATCGGTGCGCCATTTCACATCGGCCTTGCCGCGCGCGGCTTCGAAGCGATCGAGAGCAACCCGCCGCTTGCCCTTGGGTGCCGCAGCCTGGATCACTACTTCGCCAGCCTGATTCACCGAGAACTCCACAGGCGCGCCGGGTTCCAGGCGCAGCGCATCGCGAATCCGCTTCGGGATGGTGACCTGCCCCTTGCTGGTCAGGTTCGTCGGCATTCGAGGCTCCAAAGTGTTACTGATGTGATTTATGGTATTACATTTGGCGAGAGCGCGGGTTCTTGTCGGGACGCCTCGCTGCAAAGGCAAATGGCACCCGCCTGATACCGGGATCGATTCTCGCGGAGTGGGAAGAGCGCTCGCGTAAAATCGTCGCAGCTGTTCCCGATCTGCTGGCGCTCTCTACCTCTTCGTCTCCGTTGTCCACTTCCGTCTCCCCCGCCGCCAAGTCCCGTTCGCCGCTCGACGCCCTGTCGCGCCGCATCGGCGAGTGCATGCTCTCGGACCAGGGTCGGCTGCGCGGCCAGATGGCCCGGCTGCGCGAGTCGAAGCAGGCCCCTGGGGACGACGAGTTGGCGGCCATCGGCGCTGCGATCGACACCTCCGCGGCACGTCTGGCGCTGCGGCGACAACGGGTGCCGACGATCACCTATCCGGAAGAGTTGCCGGTGAGCGAGCGGCGGCACGACATCGCCGCGGCCCTGCGCGCTAACCAGGTGGTGATCGTCTGCGGCGAGACCGGGTCGGGCAAGACCACGCAACTGCCCAAGATCTGCCTCGAGGCCGGCCGCGGGGTCGCCGGCCTGATCGGCCACACCCAGCCACGGCGCATCGCGGCGCGCACGGTCGCGACCCGCATCGCTCAGGAACTGCAGTCGCCGCTCGGCGAACTGGTCGGCTTCAAGGTGCGCTTCAACGACCGCATCGGCCCGGAGCCGTTCGTCAAGCTGATGACCGACGGCATCCTGCTGGCGGAGACCCAGACCGATCGCAGCCTGCGTGCCTACGACACGCTGATCATCGACGAGGCGCACGAACGCAGCCTCAACATCGATTTCATGCTGGGCTATCTGCACCAGTTGCTGCCACGGCGGCCGGAGCTGAAACTGATCATCACCTCGGCCACGATCGACGCGCAGCGCTTCGCCACGCATTTCGGCAACGCTCCGGTCGTCGAGGTCTCCGGGCGCCTGTATCCGGTCGAGATCAGCTATCGGCCGCCCGCGCCCGATGCAGAAGGCGAGCAGCCCGACCTGCCGGCGGCCATCGGCGACGCGCTCGACGATCTGTACCGTTCGCACGGCCCGGGCGATGCCCTGGTGTTCCTGCCCGGCGAGCGCGAGATCCGCGAAACCGCCGAGCATCTGCGCAAGCATCCGGTCGGGCGGGTCCGCGGCGGCGTCGAAGTGCTGCCGCTGTTCGCCCGGTTGTCGAGCGCCGAGCAGGACCGCGTGTTCAAGCCCGACACCGGGCATCGCGTGGTGCTGGCCACCAACGTGGCCGAGACCTCGCTCACGGTGCCGCGCATCCGCTACGTGGTCGATCCGGGCCTGGCGCGCATCAATCGCTACAGCTACCGCAACAAGGTCGAGATGCTCCAGATCGAGCCGATCTCGCGCGCCTCCGCCAACCAGCGCGCCGGCCGTTGCGGGCGGGTGTCGAGCGGCGTTTGCGTGCGGCTCTACGCCCAGGACGAGTTCGACGCGCGTCCCGAATACACCGACCCGGAGATCCTGCGCTCGTCGCTCGCGTCGGTGATTCTGCGGATGAAGGCGCTCAAGCTGGGCGAGCCGGAGAGCTTCCCGTTCGTCGAGCCGCCGCAGCCGCGCATGATCGCCGACGGCTACCAGTTGCTGACCGAACTCGGTGCGGTCGACGAGCGCCACAATCTCACCGCCACCGGGGCCCAGCTCGCGAAGCTGCCGATCGATCCGCGGATCGCGCGGATGATCGTCGCCGCGAAGCAGGAGAACTGCCTGCGCGAGGGGCTGATCATCGCGGCGGCGCTGTCGGTGCAGGATCCGCGCGACCGGCCGATGGACAAGAGCGAGGCCGCCGATGCCGCGCATGCGATATTCGTCGACGAACGTTCCGACTTCCTCGCGTACCTGCGCATGTGGGACTTCTACGACGAGCTGCTGCGGCACAAGAAGTCCGCGCGCGGCCTGCAGGCGGACTGCCGCGAACGCTTCCTGTCGTGGATGCGGCTGCGCGAGTGGCGCGAACTGCACGGCCAGTTGCACGCCATGGTCAGCGAAATCGGCTGGCGCGAGAACGACAAACCGGCCGACTACGCGCAACTGCACCGCGCGCTGCTCGCCGGCCTGCTCGGCAACATCGGCATGAAGGGCGAGGAGGGCGGCGAGTACCTCGGGGCGCGCGGCATCAAGTTCCATGTGTTCCCGGGTTCGGCATTGCGGCGCAAGCAGCCGAAGTGGGTCATGGCCGCCGAGCTGACCGAGACCGCGCGCCTGTACGCCCGCTGCGTGGCCACCATCGAACCCGAATGGATCGAGCAGATCGGCTCGCATCTGGCCAAGTCGCACTACGTCGAACCGCACTGGGAGAAGACGTCCGGCCAGGTGGTCGCCTACGAGCGCGTGGTGGTCTATGGGCTCACCGTGGTACCGCGGCGCCGTATCAGCTACGGTCCGATCGATCCGGTGGAGTCGCGCCGCATCTTCCTGCGCGGCGCTCTGGTCGACGGCGATTCCAAGCTCGACGCCCCATTCCTGCGTGCCAACCGCGCGCTCGTGCGGGAGGTCGAAACGCTCGAGCACAAGGCGCGCCGCCACGACGTGCTGGTCGATCCCGAGACGCAGTTCGCGTTCTACGACAAGGTCGTGCCCGCCGGCATCTTCAACGTCGGCGCGTTCGAGCACTGGCGCAAGGACGCCGAGCGGGCCGATCCGCGCGTGCTGTTCATGACCCGCGACTACCTCATGCTGCATGCGGCCGAGGACATCAGCGCCGAGCGTTTTCCGGACGTGCTCGAGATGAACGGCGTGCGCTATGCGTTGCGCTATCGGTTCGAGCCCGGCCACGCGCTCGATGGCGTGACTATCACCATTCCGCTGCATTTGCTCAATCAGGTCGACGAGCGACGTTGCGACTGGCTGGTGCCCGGGTTGCTGCGCGACAAGGTGACGCACCTGGTCAAGGGATTGCCCAAGGGCCTGCGCAAAAACTTCGTGCCGGTGCCGGCAGTGGTCACGCGCGTGCTGGATGGGCTCGAACCCGCCTCGGTTCCCGTGGTGGAGGTGCTGTCGCAGGCGCTGCTGCGCACCACCGGGGTCGAGGTGCCGCGCGACGCCTGGGACGAGACCGACGTGCCGGGCCATCTGCGCATGAACTATCGGGTGCTCGACGAGGTCGGGGCCGAGGTCGCTGCCGGTCGGGATCTGCCGGCGTTGCGGCTGCAACTCGGCGTGCAGGCGCGGCGCCAGTTCAGCGCCAGCGCCCGCGACAGCTTCGAGCGCCGCGCCATCACCGGCTGGGATTTCGGCGAACTGCCTGAGCAGGTGGAGTTCGTCCGCGCGGGGCAGAAGCTGGTCGGCTACCCGGCGGTGGCCGACGACGGCAAGACGGTGTCGCTGGTGCTGCTCGACACCGGGCAGGAAGCGCAGGCGGCCACCCATCGCGGGCTGCGCCGGTTGTTCCAGCTGGCGGCGGTGGAGCAGGTGAAGTACCTCGGCCGCAACCTGCGTGGCCTGCAGGAGATGGCGCTCAAGTATTCGGTGCTCGCGGAGCTCGACGGCAGCAAGCAGGACAAGGCCTCGGCCACCGAGCGGCTGCAGGACGAACTGGTGACCGCCATCTGCGACCGGGCGTTTCATATCGAAGGCGACCCGATCCGCGACCGTCAGGCATTCGAGGCGCGCGTGGCCAAGGCACGGGTGCGGCTGATGGATGTCGCGACCGAGGTCTGCGGCACCGTCAACGACCTGCTCACCGGCTACTACACGCTGCGGCCGCGGTTGCAGCAGGCGGGGGCGCAGGCGTGGCAGCGGCTGATGAACGACATCAAGGGCCAGATCCGTCAGCTTCTCATCAGCGGTTTCATCGTCGAGGTGCCGTTCGATCGGCTGCGGCACTACCCGCGCTACCTGCAGGCGATCGGCGGCCGGCTCGACAAGTTCGCCTCCAACCCGTCGCGCGATGCGCAATGGCAGGAGACGCTGACTCAGTGGTGGCGCCAATGGCAACAGCGCCGCGACGCCGACCGGGCGCGCGGCATCCGCGATCCGAAGCTGGAGGAGTTCCGCTGGATGCTCGAGGAACTGCGCGTGTCGCTGTGGGCGCAGCAGCTGAAGACGCCTTACCCGATATCTTTCAAGCGACTGGAGAAGGCATGGCAGGAGTTGTAGCTTTTGCCTACACTGTCTCGTCGGCAGCAACCAGAGAACTGTCGGGGAGGAACCCATGAAGACGGTCGAGCAGGTTCTGGAGGATAAGGGGCATGCCGTGCTGTCGGTCGGACCCGACGGCTCGGTATACGACGCGGTGAAGCTCATGTCGGACGCGGATGTCGGCGCCCTGCTGGTGCTCGAAGGCGATCAGCTGGTGGGGATCTTCTCGGAGCGTGACTACGCCCGGAAGGTGATCCTGTTCGGCAAGTCGTCGCGCGAGACGCTGGTGCGCGCGGTCATGACCGAGAAGCTGGTGTGCGTGCGGCCCACCACCACGATCAACGAGTGCATGGCCATCATGACCGAGAAGCGGATACGGCACCTGCCGGTGCTCGACGGCAGTCATGTCGTCGGCGTGATCTCGATCGGCGACGCGGTCAAGGAGACCATCGCCGACCAGCAGATGACGATCGAGCAGCTCAAGTCGTACATCATGCGGTGAGGATGCGAGGGTTCTGCGTCGCCACGTTGTGCCTGCTGCTCTGCGCGTGTTCGACGCCGAGCGCCCTCACCGCCAAGGCCACCGACTGCAGCCGGGGTCAGGTCGACATCAAGGACGCCCCTTTCAAGGCACGCGGCATCACCACGCAGTGGTGCGCCGTGTGCAAGAACAAGACCTACATGTGCGTCAGCAACGCCGATCGCAATCGGGTCGAATGCCGCCCGGTGCGTGAAGAGGAGGTCTGCCGGTAACGCGCCGGTCCGCTCCATGGCCTTCGGCGTTTTCATCATCGGCGACGAGATCCTGTCCGGCAAGCGCCAGGACAAGCACCTCTCCAAGGCCATCGAGATCCTCGCGGCGCGCGGCCTGGCGCTCGCCTGGGCCCAATATCTGGGTGACGATCGGTCGTTTATCACCGACACGCTGCGGCGCAGCTTCGCCGGCGACGACATCGTTTTCAGCTTCGGCGGCATCGGCGCAACGCCCGACGACCACACACGCCAGGCGGCCGCCGCTGCCGGCGCTGTCGAGCTGCACCGGCATCCCGATGCCGTGCGCGAAATCGAGGCGCGCTTCGGCGCCGATGCCTATCCGAAGCGGATCGCGATGGGCGAGTTTCCGGTCGGCAGCGAGATCATCCCCAATCCCTACAACCGGGTGCCGGGGTTCCGCTTTCACCGACATCACTTTCTGCCCGGGTTTCCCGAGATGGCGTGGCCGATGATGCAGTGGGTGCTCGACACGCTCTATCCCCATCTGCATCGCACCCTGCGCGAAGTCGATCACGCGATCCTGGTGCGCGAGGCCGGCGAGAGCCAGTTGATCGACCTGATGAACGCGACCGTGACCCGGTACCCCGATCTGCGCCTGTTCAGCCTGCCCCACATCGGCGACGCCGAGCGCCATATCGAGCTTGGCGTGCGGGGCGAGCCGGGGCGGGTCGTGGCGGCCATGGCGGAGCTGCGAACCGGGGTGACATGCCTCGGTTTTCCCTGGAC
>JAYTTO010000409.1:0-2286 GCA_043744975.1 Betaproteobacteria bacterium
ATTTCGACGCGCATACCGGGAGTACGCAAGGAGAAATCGGCGAGATATGGACCGTTGTCCCGCGGTTGCAGCCGAATCATCGCAAGTCCGACAGGCTGCTAGAGTGCGAGCCGCGATTGTCGCGCATGGGCACGAACCGGGCGTGGCGGCGTTCGCCCCTTACCTTGCCAAGCCATCGAGAGCCCCTCATGCCACCACGTCCGAAACGCAAGCCGCCGGCCGGCCAGTACCAGAGCGGGGTCTACCTGCTGCCCGCAACGCCCGAGACCGTGCAGTGGGGCTGGTTCGACAACGCCGAGCCGCCGCGGGCGCACATCCGCCCGGGCGACACGGTGGTGATGGAAACTATGATGGCGTCGCTCGATCAGGTGCGGCCCGGCGTCCCGGTGGAAGAGATCACCCGGCTGCGGCTGCTGGATCCAGCCCGCGGCCCGCATACCATCACCGGCCCGATCCACGTCGAAGGCGCCGAGCCCGGCGACGTGCTGAAGATCCGCATCAACCGCATCGTGCCGCGTTCCTACGGTGCCAACTGGAACCTGCCGGGCGAGCTCAGGCTCGGCGAGTTTCCGGACGTGTTCGCCGAACCGCAGGTGAAGTGGTTCTACTTCGACCTCGAACGCAACGTGACCGAGTTCGCCCCCGGCATCGAGATCCCGGTGCGACCGTTTCCCGGCATCGTCGGCGTGGCCCGCGCTGAACCGGGCCGGTACAGCACGGTCCCGCCCGGACCGTTCGGCGGCAACATCGACGTGCGCGAACTGGTGGTCGGCACGACGCTCTACCTGCCCGTGTTCGTGGCCGGCGCCCTGCTCTGGTCAGGCGATTCGCACGCGGCTCAGGGCAACGGCGAGATCAACCTGACCGCGATCGAGACCGCATTCAGCGAACTGTCGCTGACCGTCGACCTGATCAAGAACACGCCCCTCTCCTGGCCGCGCATCGAAACCCCGACGCACTGGATCACCACCGGCTACGACCGCGACCTGAATCTGGCGCTGGCGATCGCGCGCGAGGAAACACTGAAGTGGCTACGCGACTGGAAACAGCTCAAGGCCGCGGACGCGCGCGCCTTCATGGACCACAGCGGCGATTTCCGGGTGTCGGAGGTGGTCAACCAGGTGAAGGGCATCTACTGCATGCTGCCCAAGCGGGGCCAGGCGCGGATTCCGGCCCGGCCGCTGAAGGACACCGCCGCAGCCTATGTGACCCACGCCGTCGACGCGGACATCATGCAAGCCATGAACGCGGCCGCGATGGCGATAGTGAGGCTGGTGCATGAGCGTAAGAAACTCAGCCTGCTC
Organism: Betaproteobacteria bacterium; assembly: GCA_043744975.1. GTDB lineage: Bacteria > Pseudomonadota > Gammaproteobacteria > Burkholderiales. Next base: position 1,305 of record JAYTTO010000409.1, read on the forward strand.
GACGCCTACTCGCTCGCAAGCCTGGCCATGGATGCCCGCGTGGGGACCGTGAGCAAGTCGGCGAAACACATCCACTGCCTGCTGCCACGCAGCCTCTGGGTGGGCTAGAAGAGAACCCCCCCAGCCTTCCTGCGGTCGGCACCCCCCAATGGGGGGCTGCTTGCTTGGGGCGGCCCGGCGCTGCGCATGACAACCCCCCAGCCTTCCTGCGGTCGGCACCCCCCAATGGGGGCTGCTTGCTTGGGGCGGCGCTGCGCTAGGCCGGAGCCGACTGGCCGAGCCGTTCGAGCAGGGTGGCGTGAATGCCGCCGAAGCCGCCGTTGCTCATGACCAGCACATGATCGCCTGACCGGGCCTCGGCCGCGATCGCGTCGATCAGGTGCGGGAGGTCGTCGTGCACGCTGGCCTTGTCGCCCAGCGGCGCGAGCGCCGCGACGGCATCCCAGCCAAGGCCGCCGCCGTAGCAGAACACGCGATCGGCACCCGACAGGCTCCCTGGGAGCAGCGCTTTCATGGCGCCCAGCTTCATGGTGTTGGAACGTGGTTCGATCACGGCGAGGATGCGCGCGTTGCCGACCTGGGCGCGCAAGCCGGCAACGGTGGTTTCAATGGCGGTCGGGTGATGCGCGAAATCGTCGTAGACGCTGACGCCGCCCGCGGTCCCCCGCAGTTCCATGCGGCGCCTGACGCCCTGGAAACGGCCGAGCGCCTCGATTGCGACATCGGGCGGCACCCCCGCATTGCGCGCGGCGGCGATCGCCGCCAGCGCGTTCATCCGGTTGTGCTGGCCGAGCAGGCTCCACTGCACTTGGCCCTGCCAGTGGCCGGCGAAGAACACGTCGAAGCCGTCGGCCGCTTCCGCATCGCGCGCCTGCCAGCCGACATCGGTGCCGAACTGCTCCACCGGGGTCCAGCAGCCGCGGGCAAGCACGCGATCGAGGCTTTCCGAATGGCTGTTGGCGACGATCAGGCCGATGCGTGG
>JAYTTO010000410.1:0-2448 GCA_043744975.1 Betaproteobacteria bacterium
TGCTGGGCGAGAACGGTGCCGGCAAGAGCACGCTGGTCAGCATCCTGTTCGGGCACTACGTGGCCGATGCGGGCAGCATCGAAGTCTTCGGGCAGCCGCTCGCGCCCGGCCAGCCGCGGGCCGCGCTCGCCGCGGGCATCGGCATGGTGCACCAGCACTTCGCCCTCGCCGACAACCTGTCCGTGCTCGACAACGTGCTGCTCGGCACGGAGTCGCTGTGGTCGCTGCGTTCCCATCGCCGCGAAGCCCGCGCCCGTCTGGTCGAGACCGGTGCCCGCTTCGGCCTCGCGGTGGATCCGGACGCCCGCACTGCCGACCTGAGCGTCGGCGAACGCCAGCGCGTGGAAATCCTCAAGGCGCTCTATCGCGGCGCCCGAATCCTGATCCTCGATGAACCGACCGCGGTGCTCACGCCGCAGGAATCCGCCAGCCTGTTCGCCACGCTGCGCACGCTCACCGCCGACGGGCTGTCGATCATCTTCATCTCGCACAAGCTCGACGAAGTGATGGCCGCGAGCCAGCGCGTTGCCGTGCTGCGCCAGGGCCGGCTGGTGGCGATGCGCCCGACGGCAGGCACCAGCAAGGCCGAGCTTGCCGAACTCATGATCGGGCGCCGGATCGATCCGCCGGTGCGCTCAACCGGCCACGCGGCAACAACGCCGAGGCCATTGCTGACCGTGCGCCAGCTCGCCGCCGGCGCATCGCTTCATGCCGCGGACTTCGAGGTCGATGCCGGCGAGATCTTCGGCATCGCCGGGGTGTCGGGCAATGGCCAGGCCGCGCTTGCCGATGCGCTGTGCGGACTCCTCGCCCCTTCCGCCGGCGAAATCCTGGTGGACGGCAAGCCGGTGGCGCCATCACCGCGCGCGTTCATCGGCGCTGGCGTCGCCCGGGTGCCGGAAGACCGCGGCGCTGCCGGCGTCGTGGGCGACCTCGCCATCTGGGAGAACGCGATCGCCGAGCGCTATCGCGAGCCGCGCTTCTCGCGCTTCGGCTGGCTGCGCTGCGGCGCCGCACGTGAGGCAGCCCGCCGGATCGTGGAACGTTTCGACGTCCGCGGCCCCGGCCTCGACGCGCCGACCCGCGCCATGTCCGGCGGCAACATCCAGAAACTCATCCTCGGCCGGGCACTGGTCACCGAGCCCGCCGTGATCGTCGCCAATCAGCCGACGTGGGGACTGGACGTCGGCGCGGTCTCCTACATCCACGAGCAACTGCTGGCTGCGCGGCAACGCGGCGCCGCCGTGCTGGTGATCTCGGAGGATCTCGACGAACTGTTCGCCATCGCCGATCGTATCGCCGTGATGTTCCACGGCCGGCTGTCGCCCGCACGCGGCAACTGGACCATCGCCGACATCGGCCTCGCCATGGCGGGCAGCCTGGCACCGGCGGAGGCCGTAGCCACTTGAACACGCCTGCGATCCGCCAGCGTCGCGCGTTGCGTTTCGAAGCCCGGGCGAACGTGCCCTGGGCGCTCGCACTCGTCGCCCCGGTCGGCGCCGTCGCGTTCACGCTGGTGGTCTGCGCCGGCCTCGTGGTGTGGGCCGGCGCTGCCGTGTTCCATGCCTACGGCCTGCTGTTCGAAGGCGCCTTCGGCTCGCGCTTCGCGATCACCGAGACCCTGACGCGCGCCACGCCGCTCATGCTCACCGGACTGGCGGCGGCCGTCGCCTTCCGTTCGCACTTCTACAACATCGGCGCCGAAGGCCAACTCTATGTCGGCGCCCTCGCCGCCGTGGCGGTGGCGTCGGCCATGACCGACGTGTCACCAGTCGTGGCCTTCCCGCTGATGATCGCGGCGGGCATGCTGGCCGGCGCGGTCCTGCTGCTGATCCCCGCCCTCGCGAACACCCGCCTCGGGGTAGACGAAGTGGTGACCACCCTGCTACTCAACTTCATCGCGCTGCTGTTCGTGTCGCTGATGCTCGACGGCGCGATGAAGGATCCGATGGCGCTCGGCTGGCCGCAATCGGTGGCGATTCCCGACTCGCTGGCGTTCGGCAAGCTGCTCGAGCGTTCGCGCGTGCACACGGGGCTGATCCTGGCCATCGTCCTCGGCGTGGCGCTCTGGATCATCGATCGCCGCACGACGCTCGGCTACGAGATGCGCGCCGTGGGCGCCAATGCCCGTGCTGCCCGCTTCGTGGGTATGCCGGTCAACACCGTGGTCATCAAGACCGCACTGCTCTCGGGTGCTCTCGCCGGCCTTGCCGGCGTCGGCGAAGTCGCCGGGCGCGCCGGCTATCTCACACTCGACATGTCGCCGGGCTACGGCTACTCCGGCATCGTCATCGCCATGCTCGCCGCGCTCAATCCGCTCGGCGTGCTGCTCGCGGCGCTGTTCGTGGCCGGCGTCATCGTCGGCGCCGACTCGATGAGCCGCGCTGTCGGCGTGCCGACCTATCTCGCCGATGTCATCGTGTCGGTGTCGCTGCTGTCGATGCTGGT
>JAYTTO010000411.1:0-3956 GCA_043744975.1 Betaproteobacteria bacterium
GCCCGGCATGACGGTCGGGAAGTCGTCGATCGGCACCAGCTCGAGCCGGGGCCTCGTGGGTGATCTCTCATCGGTCGCAGGGCGATATCTTGAGTCACAAAATTGGCAGCGCCGGAGCGCAAAAGGTTCCCGGCCAGTGGCCGCACGAATCCGACCGCGTACTACCGGAACTCGTACAGCATCTGCTCGGCCACGGTCAGGTCCTGGCCGGTGTGCACGCAGGCGGCGACGTAATCGGCAAACCCGGGCGGTGCCGGCATGTCCTCGGCCAGCAGCCGATGATTGTCGAAGATCACGTTCAGGCCGGCGAAGGCGCGATACATGTGCACGGCGCTGGAGATCCGTCGCGGGTCGCAGGGCCCGAACCACTCGCCGAAGTGGCCTTCCATGGACTTGAGATCGCCGATGTCGAACTGGCTGAGCGGCGCCGCGTCGGTCTCGTCGAGCGCGGCCGAATAGGCGTCGTCGATCTCGTCGAACGAGCAGGCCTGGGCGGGTCCGGCCGACACGTGGTAGCGGATCTCGGCCAGTTCGTCCTTCATGAGCAAGTGCACCAGGGCGCGGGCGCAATAGTCGACCGGGATGACGTCGACGCGATTGCCGGGCGGGAACGGCACGCAGCGCGCCGCATGGATCATGCGGAACATCCAGAAGATGCTGGGCGAGAGCTTGCAGCCCAGCCGGGTGTGGCCGACGACGATGGAGGGGCGGGCGATCACGAGCGGCACGGCGCCCAGCAGTGCCGGGAGCCGCCGCTCGATCTCGGCCTTGCTCCGTGTGTACGGGACGAACTGGCGCACATCGGCAGGGAACTCGTCCTCCTGCACGGTCCGGTCGGCGGCATTGCCCGAGATCATCGCGGTGCCGACGTGCAGGAAGCGGCGCATGGCGGGCAGCGTGGCGATCGCCGCGGCGAAGGCGCTCGTGTCGTCGACGTTGATGTTCCAGATTTCGGGTTTCCAGGCGAACGAGGCAAGCGCGCCGGCATTCAGTACCCGTGTGATGGCCTGCACCCGCGGATCGGCGATGCGTGCCGGAAAGCTGCCCAGGTCGCCGCAGATCACCATGTCCGGCCGCAGCCGCGCCATGGCGGCGGCGCCGGGTTCCAGCTTTGCCACGTTGGCCCGCAGCCGCTCGAACCCTTGCGCCACATCGTCGGCGCGGACGAGAAACAGCAATTGCGCATCCGGTTCGTTCTCGAGCAGATCGGCGGCGATCGCCCCACCGAGAAACCCGGTGGCGCCGGTCACGAGGATCGTGTCGTTGCTCTTGCTCATGCGGCGCGGCGTGCCACCAGCGACACGTTGGTCCCGCCGAAGGCGAACGAATTCGAGGCGACCGCCCGCAACTGCGGCAACGGCCGGGCAACCAGCGCGACATAGTCGAGGTCGCACTCCGGATCGGCCTGGTGCAGGTGAGCCGTCGGCGGTGCGATTCCCGACCGCAGCGCGGCCAGCGCGACGATGAATTCGACCGCACCCGTTGCGCCCATCAGGTGGCCATGGAGCGCCTTGGTCGAGCTGATCGGGAGATTCTTCGCGTGGTCGCCGAAGGCGGCCTTGATCGCCTGGGTCTCGACCTTGTCGCCTACTTTGGTGGCGGTGCCGTGCGCGTTGAGATAGCCGATGTCGTCCGCGGCAACGTCGCGCTGGCTGGCTTCCCGGATGGCCATGCGCATGGCGCGCGCCTGGCCCTCGGCGTCGGGGCGGCTTATGTGCTGCGCGTCGTTGGTGAGGCCGTAGCCGACGATCTCGGCGATGATCGTCGCACCCCGGTCGACCGCGGTGTCGTAACACTCCAGCACCAGCGCGCCGGCGCCTTCGCCGAGCACGAGACCGGTGCGGTCGGCCGCGAACGGCCGGCAGGAAGTGCCGGGCGTTACCTTGTTTTCTACGGCCATCGTCATCAACGCTTCCCATGACTTCATCAGGCCGTAGGTGATGAACGCCTCAGCGCCACCGACGATCGCGGTGTCGATCGCACCGGCGCCGATCGCGTGGAAAGCTTCACCGATCGCCACGGCGCTCGACGCGCAGGCAACGGCGTAGGTGAGGCACGGACCCCGCAGCCCGAACTCGATCGCGATGTGGGCGGCGGCGGCGTTCGGCATCGCTGCGACCACCGACAGGGGTTTGACCCGGTTCAATCCGTTGACGAAGAGATCGACGTAGCCTGCCTCGAGCGTACCGGCGCCGCCGAATCCGGTGCCGAAGTACACGCCGCCCGACTCCGGCGCAGGTGCGCGCTCGAACGCGGCTTCCATCCATGCCTGCCGTGCGGCGATGAGCGCGAACTGGCTGAACCGGTCGAGTTGCGACAACTGCTCTTTCGGGAACGAGGCCGCTGGATCGAAATTCCGTATCTGGGCGGCGATACGCGTTCGGAGCCGGTCGACCAGCTCCAGGTCGACGATGCCGATGCCGGAGCGGGTTTCGAGCAACGCATCGAACAGGTCATGGCTTGTCATGCCGATCGGCGTGACTGCACCCGTGCCCGTCACCACGACACGTCTCAAGCGGCGACAGCCTTCGCGGCGAGGCAGTTCTCGACGACGGCGACGAGGTCGGAGATCTTCTCCAGATCGCCACGCTGATCGGACAACGAGATGACGAAGGCGTCCTCAAGCACGAACAGAAATTCGATCGCGGACAGCGAATCGATGCCGAGGTCGGCCAGGCGCTGTTCGGGCGCGACCTGCCCGGGCGTGAGCGTGAAATGCTCGGCCAGCAGGTGCTGAACTTTCGAGAGGACGGATGACATGGGATTGACGGTAAACCCGCTGGCTGCGTAAGAACACCAAAATCCGATCGATCGGAAATTTTTCCCGATGCCGGCTCATGATGCGCAAGTGCTGAGCGCACACTGGCGCCACATGGCCCCGATGGAACGATGGTGCCAGCACAGCCTTACTGCCAGCTTACGTCGTGGAGTTGCCGCCTGTATGTGCGATGTCGAACAAACACGGCCCGCGACCGTCTGCATCGCGCGTGCGATTCAAGCGCCTGCGAATTGACTCGATTCGCGCTGCCGCGCGGCCTACTGCAGCGTCGCGGCGCACTGCTCCAGTGTGGTTGCGGCCAATTGCTCGAGCGCCTGTCGCCGGTCGCCGATAGCGTCGATGTTGAAGCGCACTTCGGTGGTATCGGCCTTGCGCGGATAGAAGGCGAAGCGGACGCGTTCGGTGTCCCTGGCGATCTTCGCCGGCTTGCCCGAGGGATATAGCGTGAGTTCCGCCGCCGGGCCGAGGTAGCGGACCGAGTTGGTCGAATTGGTGGTGTTGTAGGCGCTGGCGGACTCGACCGGTACGTCGAACGCGATCTCGCTGGCGCGGGTGACGCAGGGTATCGCCCCGAGCACCGACTGCTGCATGGTGGCGCGGCGCGCTTCGCGCGATTCGCGGAGCGAATTGGAGATGTCCGAACACGCCGCGACGTTGGCGATGGCGGCGATCAGGAGAAGACGGGCAAAGGCAGTGTTCATGGGAGGTCCGCGATCCAGCATGCAAAGCGCCATTATCGCCTCACCGGCCCCTGCCCTCTTGTCGCGTGTTCGCGAATTCGACGTATCAATGCCTCGAGCGAAGCGAAATCTGCTGCCCGACACTCCCAGACTGTTTCTACTTTCTACCCGAGTGCTCTAAGAGATTTGGCTTTTCGCTTGTCACGTGCCCGATTGTCGGCGATCTTCCGTTCCCAGAATTCAGTGTTTGTCTTGGCGCGCGTCGACCCATGGCGGCAGCGGTGTCCGTGCCAGAAGCATCCGTGCACGAACACCACGGTCCTGTGTCGTGGCAAGACGATGTCGGGTCTGCCCGGCAACTCGCGGACATGAAGCCGGAATCGCAGTCCGGCTGAATGCAGGAACTTGCGTACAGCCAATTCCGGAGCGGTATCCTTACGCCCTACCTTTTGCATCGGCGCGGAGCGTTGCGCCGACGTCGTCATCGATTTTGCCGA
>JAYTTO010000412.1:0-3497 GCA_043744975.1 Betaproteobacteria bacterium
AGGGCGGCAGCCTTGGCAAGCGAATCTGGCGCCAGGAGGGCGCCGGCGTTGTCTTCGGTGCCGTCGATGCCGTCGGTGTCGCCGGCCAGGGCGTACACCCGTGGCAGGCCGTTCAGCGCGACGCCGAGCGCCAGCAGGAATTCCGCGTTGCGTCCGCCGCGGCCCTTGCCGCGGACGGTGACGGTGGTCTCGCCGCCGCTCAGGATCACGCACGGCGCCGGCGCCGGCTGGCCGTGCTGCAGCACCTGCCGGGCGATCCCGGCATGAACCATGGCCACCTCGCGCGCCTCGCCTTCGATGGCGTTGCCCAGGATCACTGGCGTGACGCCAGCCTCGCGGGCGACCTGCGCAGCAGCTTCGAGCGCCATCTGCGGCGCCGCCACGACGTGAGTCACATTGCCGGCCAGCCGCGGATCACCCGGCTTCGGCGTCTCGTCGGCTGCGGCGCGCAGATGCTGGATCACGGCCGCCGGTTCGGTGATGCCGTATTTGGCGAGGATCGTCAGCGCATCGGCGAAGGTCGTGACATCCGGCACGGTGGGCCCCGAGGCGATCACCGCCGGATCGTCGCCCGGCACGTCGGAGATGGTCAGCGTCACCACGCGCGCCGGTGCCGCGGCGGCGGCCAACCGGCCCCCCTTGATCGCCGAGAGGTGCTTGCGGACGCAGTTCATCTCGGTGATGTTGGCGCCGCTCTTGAGCAACGCCTTGTTGATGTTCTGCTTGTCGGTGAGCGTCAGGCCAGGCGCGGGCAAGGCCATGAGCGACGAGCCGCCACCCGAGATCAGGCACAGCACCAGGTCGTCTGCGGTCAGGCCCTGGACCATGGCGAGCACGCGTTCGGCGGCTTCGCGGCCGGCGAGGTCGGGCACCGGATGGGCCGCCTCGACGACTTCGATCTTGGCGCAATGGGCGCGGTGGCCGTATCGGGTGATCACCAGGCCTTCCACCGGCCCGGGGTAGTGCCGCTCCACGGCCTGCGCCATGGTGGCCGCGGCCTTGCCGGCGCCGACCACGATGGTGCGCCCCTTGGGCGGCGCAGGCAGGAACGGCGGCACGCACAGCGCCGGCTGCGCCGAGGCGATCGCGGCGTCGAACATCCGGCGCAGCAGGTCCAGAGGGGCTTCGGTCATGATCGGCAGCATACGCGTCGTGAAAACCGGATTATCGCCCGGCCGGGGCGGGAGGGACGGGCGCCGTGACGGTCCGGCGCGACTCGGCCACCGCGGCGAGCACGATGCCGGCGAGCAGAACGCCAAAGCCGGCAAGCTGCATCGGACTGATCGCTTCGCCGAACATCGCCCACGCCAGCGCGGCCGCGCCGATGGGTTCGCCCAGGATCGCCACCGCCACCAGCGGCGCCGGCAGATGCCGCACGGCATGATTGAAGGCGGTGTGGCCGAGCAGTTGCGGGCCGGCGGCCAGCAGCAGGATCAGGCCGCCGGCGGCGAGGCCCGGCCAGAGGCTCACGCCGGCAAGCGTTGCGGCGAGCAGTAGCGCGACGGCGGCTGTCGCATACACCAGCAACACATAGCTCCATAGCGAAAGACGGGTGCGCAGGCGGCGGCCGATGAGCAGGTAGACCGACACCGCCATCGCCCCGCCGAGCGCCAGCGCGTTGCCCAGCAGCGGCGCCCGTTGCGGATCGACGGCCTGATCCTGCCCGGCGACGAACACGAGAGCACTGCCGCCGAGACCGAGGACGATGCCGGCGAGAACGCCGAATCCCGGGCGCTCGCGCAGCACCAGCCATGACAGCAGCCCGACCCACACCGGATTGGTCGTGACCAGGACCGCGCTGCTCGCCACCGACGTGTACTCGAGCGACGTGATCCAGGCCGCGAAATGCGCCGCGAGCACCAGCCCGGCAGCGCCGATCAGCAGCAGGTCAGTGCGATCCAGCGTGGCCGCTTCGCGCCAAGCGTGCCGGAACGTGAACGGCGCCAGCAGCAGTGCCGCGAAACTCATGCGCAGTGCGGCGATCGTCAGCGATGCTGCGCCTTCCGCCTGCGCATAGCGGATGAGGATCGATGCGACCGAGACGACCGCGACGCCGCTGGCCAGGATCGCGTACGGTAGCCAGCGGTTCTGGGTCAACTGTCGCTACGCGCGAGGCCGCCGGCAGTCCAGATCGGTTACAACCACTTCTTCATCCAGCCGAGGCCGGCTTCGGTCACGCCGGCCGGGCGGTATTCGCAGCCGATCCAGCCGGTGTAGCCGACGCGGTCGATATGGCCGAACAGGAAGTCATAGTTGATCTCGCCCGTGCCCGGTTCGTGGCGCCCGGGCGTGTCGGCGAGCTGCATGTGGCCGATCTTGTCGAGGTGCTTCTCGATCGTGGGCGCGAGGTCGCCTTCCATGATCTGCATGTGATAGATGTCGTACTGGAAGGCGAGGTTGGGCACGGCCGCGTAGTGCATCACGTCGAACGCCTGGGCCGAGTAGTTGAGATAGAAGCCGGGGATGTCGCGCGTGTTGATCGCTTCGATCAGTACGGTGATGCCCTGCTTGGCGGCCTCGGCGCCGGCGAAGCGCAGGCTGGCGAGATAGGCCTCGCGCATTGCGGCCTCGCCGACGCCGCGCGGCTTGAGACCGGCCATCACGTGCAGCCGCTTCGGGCCCAGCACCTTGGCGTAGTCGAGGGCGGTGCCGACACCGTCCTGGAACTGCGCGAACTTCGATGGATCGCACGCGAGCCCGCGGTCGCCGGCCGCCCAGTCGCCCGGCGGCATGTTGAACAACACCACCTCGAGCTTGTGGCGGTCGAGCTGCTCGCGGATCGCCGCGGCCGGATGCTCGTACGGGAACAGGAACTCGACGCCCTTGAAGCCGGCCCTCGCGGCGGCGCCGAAGCGCTCGAGGAACGGCACCTCGTTGAACATCATCGACAGGTTGGCATTGAACTTGGGCATGGCAGGGCTCCGGACTCAGAGGTTGACGACGGGCTGACGACGGGCGCGCGCGCGTTCGTGGTAGCGCGGCTCTCGGGTTGTTGGGTGGTCGAGGGCCGCAGGTTACACACGCCGGGCAGCGGCGTCATCGACCCGGGGGCGGGCGGTGGCCGCAGCATCGCGGCCGGATCGCCGTCCTGCAACGCCAGCATCGCGCGGATGACCCCGCCGTGAGTCACGATCACGAGCGGCTGCCAGGCTCGGTCGGCGACGAAGGCGGCCACGCGTTCGAGCAGCATCGAGGCGCTCTCGCCGCCCGGCGGACGGAAGTGCAGCGGGTCTGCCGCCCATTGATCGAGCGCGGCGCGATCGACGTCGTCCCAGCGCAGGCCTTCCCAGCGGCCGAAATCCATTTCGCACAGGCGGTCGTCAATGCCGAGGCTGGCACCGGTCTTTTCCGCTAAGACGGAGGCAACTGCCGTGCACCGGCGGCGCGGGCTCGACACGATCGGCACGATGGGGAGGGCGGGCAGGTCGGCGCCACCGCGAGCAGTGCGAAACCGTAAGCAACGATCGCATCGCGGGTGGCCAAGCCGACCGCGATGG
>JAYTTO010000413.1:0-4103 GCA_043744975.1 Betaproteobacteria bacterium
TCATGTCGGGGTCTGCATCGTCGGTGTCGTGGGCCGTGCCGGCATCGGCTGCGCCCGCATGCACCACCGGATTCGGCATCAGTTCGCGCAGCATCTGGAACAGCTCGCGGAAGGCGCGCGACGGTTTGCCGGCCTGGCTCTCGTGCCGCGCATTGCGGATGAGCGTGCGCAGGCGCTGGGTGTCGGTCTCCGGATGGCTGACGATCCAGTCGGAGACCGCGGCGTCATCCTCCAGCAGGCGCACACGCCAGCGTTCGAGCGCGTGCTGCCACGCGATCTGCCGGGCCGAAACACCGCGCAACGCATCGAGCTGCGCGCGGATCGGGGCCGGGTCGACCTCGCGCATCACCTTGCCCACGAACTGAAGCTGGCGGCGCAGGGCGCCGAAGGCGCTGATGCGGCGCGCCTCGACCACGGCCTCGCGCAGCGCCTCGGGCAGATCGATCCGGCGTAGCTGGTCCTCGGGCAGGCCGACCAGCGCCTCGCCCAGACCCTGCAGTTCGATCATGTCGCGCTTGCGCTGCGACTTGCTGGCGGGTTCGGTGGATGCGTCGATCGTGTCGGGTGCGCTCATGTGCCTTGGTATGATAGCCGAAGCCTCGCTTGCTTCCTCTCCGCCCCAATTCATCCGCCCCAGTTCCCCGCCCGTGTCCGAATCGCACCGCTTCTCCCATGATCTTGACGTCCTGCGCACCATCGCCACAGACCTGCTCGGCATCGCCGCGGACCAGGGCGCCAGCAGCGCCGAAGTCGACCTGAGCGAAGGCTTCGGCCAGTCCGTGACGGTGCGGCATGGCGCCACCGAAACCATCGAATACAACCGCGACAAGGGTGTCAGCGTCACGGTGTACCTCGGCCAGCGCCGCGGCAACGCCTCGAGTTCGGACTTCACCCGGCAGGCGCTGGAGGACACGGTCCGCGCCGCGATTTCGATCGCGCGCCATACGGCGGAGGATCCATTTGCCGGTCTGGCGGACCCCGATCGGCTCGCGACGGACGTGCGCAGCCTGGATCTGTATCACCCGTGGAACCTCTCGGTCGAGGACGCCGTCGAGATCGCCCGCGAATGCGAGGCGGCGGCGCTCGCCGTCGACGCCCGCATCACCAATTCCGAAGGCAGCTCGGTTCACACGCAGGAATCGCAGTTCGTCTACGCCAATTCGCTCGGCTTCATCGGCGGCTATCCGGGCTCGCGTCACAGCGTCTCGTGCTCGGTGATCGCGGGCAAGGGCGAGGACATGCAGCGCGACGACTGGTACACGGTGAGCCGCGAACCGGGTGGCCTCGATCCCGTGGCAGCCGTCGGCACCAATGCCGGACGGCGCTGCGTCGCCCGGCTGGGCAGCCGCAAGATCGCCACCACCCAGACGCCGGTGCTGTTCGAGTCCCCGATCGCCGCATCGCTGCTCGGGCACTTCGCCGGCGCAGCCAGTGGTGGCAGCCTGTACCGCAAGTCGTCGTTTCTTCTCGACATGCTCGGCCAGCCGGTCTTCGCCCCGCACGTGCGCATCCGCGATCTCGCGCACATCGAGCGCGGTCTCGGCAGCAGTCCGTTCGACGACGAGGGCGTCGCCACCGAGGATCGCGAAGTCGTGGCGGGCGGTGTGCTGAAGGGCTATTTCCTCGGCAGCTATTCCGCGCGCAAGCTGGGCATGAAGACCACCGGCAACGCCGGCGGGACCCACAACCTCGTGCTCGATTCCACCGGCGAGGACTTTCCGGGCCTGCTGCGCCGCATGGGCACCGGCCTGCTGGTGACCGAACTGATGGGGCAGGGCATCAACATGCTGACCGGCGACTACTCGCGCGGCGCCGCCGGCTTCTGGGTCGAGGGCGGCGCGATCGCCTATCCGGTGCAGGAGATCACCATCGCCGGCAACCTCAAGGACATGTTCCATGGCATCGCCGCGATCGGCAACGATGCTGTCGCTCGCAGTTCGCGCTGGTGCGGATCGATCCTCATCGACCGCATGACCGTCGCTGGCGCTTGAGGTTCGTTCGGTAGTCGAACCCGGACCTGGGACTTGCGCAGGCCGCCACGTGGACCAAGCCGCAGGATGTCAAGGATCGATACGCGTCCGCGAGTTTTCTTGCGGACAACGTCGTCATCTTCAACGTGAAAGGAAACCACTCACGGCTGGAAGTGGGCGTGGCCTATCGGACCGGCGTTGTCGTTGTCCGTTGGGTCGGGACGCACGCCGAGTATGACGAGCGCAACCAAGCCAGATGGAGATTGAGTGCGATGGAACTCAGGATCATCAAGTCGGATGAGCAGTATCGCCGCTACCTCCGTGAAACCGAGCGGCTTGCTGTCACTGATCCAGCCCCCGATTCGACGGAAGGCGGGCGGCTCGAACTTTTAGCCAAGCTCGTCGAGGACTACGAGAAGACGCAGTTCTATTTTGAGAAACCGGATCCGATCGACGCCATCCTGTTTCGGATGGAGCAACAGGATTCCTGATTAGCGACGAAGTTCAGCCACTACACCTGCCGGTGCCTGCAACAACCACGGGACCGGTCCACAGCAACGCAACCCCGCAATGGACACTCAGGTGTCCCTGATCTTTCCCTCATCCCCAGCCCTTCTCCCGGAGGGAGAAGGGAGCAGTAGACATCCCGGAGAAGGGGAGCAGTAGACATCCCGGAGAAGGGGGGCAGTAGACATCCCGGAGAAGGGAGCAGTAGACATCCCTCTCCCTCCGGGAGAGGGACCGAGGGTGAGGGACGCTGAGCAAAGTCGCTAGTCAGGACAGGATTTGCGGCAACGTGATTTCGCTGAGGTGCTCGGCGGGAAGAATCGCGCCTCCGAAGTGCTGGCGCGCAATTTCCCGAAGTAAGCTGGGGGGATAGGTCAGGTTTGAAGCAAGCGCGTTCCAAGTAAAGCGCGTTTTCTTGCTGAGGATCTTCCACCCGAACGTCAGCAGCACCGGTTGACGCCGCTCCACTTCCGCTCCTGCTCGCTGCGGAAGAACTCCTCGCGCGACAGCGCCGGCACCTCGGCATGCGTCAGGCGGTGCCGTTCGACGTAGCGCTCATAGGCGTCGTCGCCCGTGGCTTCGCGCAGGAAGTCCCAGAGCTTGCGCAGGTCGGTCCGCAGGTCGTCGGCGACCGCCGCCATCACGCCCCGACGAGCTGGGTTTGCCGATGCTCGGATTCCGACAGCGGCGGGACCTTGGCGCCGTTCAGATAGCGGAAACTCATGCGCAGCATGTCTGCGATCACCACCCACAGCAAGACGGCGAACAGCAGCGCCAGGGCGGCGTCGATGCGCTGGCCGATGATAAGCGGCGCCTTGTCGGGCGGGAGCACGCCATTGGCGAGTTTCTCGGCCAGGTCGCGCGCGCCGGCGAGGAAGCCGATCTGCGGATTCGGGCTGAACACCTTCTCGATGGCAGCCGTCGTGCAGACCACCGCGAGCCAGCTAAGCGGCAGGCCGGTGACCCACGCGAAGCGCACCTTGCCCATCTTGATGATGATGCCGGTGGCCACGGCGAGGGCGATGCCCGCGAGCAACTGGTTGGAGATGCCGAACAGCGGCCACAGGATGTTGACCCCGCCCAGCGGATCCTGCACGCCCTGCACCAGGAAATAGCCCCAGGCGGACACGAAGATCAGGCTGGCCAGCACGGTGACCGGATACGACGACACGTCGCCCAGCGGCTTCCAGACGTGCCGGAGCAGGTCTTGCAGCATGAAGCGGCCGACCCGCGTGCCGGCGTCGAGCGTGGTCAGGATGAACAGCACCTCGAACATGATCGCGAAGTGGTACCACATCGCCAGCAGGTTGCCGCCGAACGTGTTGTGGAAGATGGTGGCCATGCCCACCGCGAGCGACGGGGCACCGCCGGTCCGCGCGAACAGGGTCTTCTCACCCATCTCGGCAGCGAGCAGGCTCATCTGCTCCACCGTCACGGGGAAGCCCCATGAGGTGATCATGGCGACGGCGTCGACGGCTTCCTTGCCGACCACGCCGGGCGGGCTGTTGATCGCGAAGAAGACGCCCGGGTCGAGCACGCATGCCGCGACCACGGCCATGATTGCCACGAACGACTCGAGCGCCATGCTGCCGTAGCCGATCATCCGGATCTCCTTCTCGTTCGCCA
>JAYTTO010000414.1:0-1594 GCA_043744975.1 Betaproteobacteria bacterium
CGTGTTTCCGGTACGAGTAATGAGCGCACAGCAGGCGGCGCACTATCGCGGGTGCCTGCAGGTCCACGAGGAGGCGGCAGGCCTGCCGTTGCAGGGCAACTACCGGCACAAAACGCACCTGCTGTTCACATGGGCCGACGAGCTCGTCCACAACCCCGACATCCTCGACGCCGTCGAAGGCGTGCTGGGCCCGGATCTCCTGTGCTGGACCACCACGTTCTTCATCAAGGAAGCCGACAGCCCGGGCTTCGTGTCATGGCACCAGGACTCGACCTACTGGGGCCTCGATTCGGACGAAGTGCTCACCGCCTGGGTGGCGTTCACCGACTCGCAGCCGGAGAGCGGCTACATGCAGTTCATTCCGGGGTCGCACAAAATCGATCAGCTCCCGCACCTCGACACCTATCATCGCGACAACCTGCTCTCCCGGGGGCAGGAGATCGCCGTGGAAGTCGACAAGTTGAAGGCCGTCGGGATTGGGCTGCGGGCCGGCGAAATGTCGATGCACCACATCAAGCTGGTGCACGGGTCCGGCGCAAACGGCAGCCAGGACCGCCGCATCGGCCTGGCGATCCGCTATATCCCGACGCATGTGCGCCAGACCAAGCTGGCCGACCGCGCGATGCTCGTGCGCGGGACGGACCGCCATCACCACTTCGAGGATGAACCGCGCCCTCGTGCGGATCTCGACCCCGACGCCATCGCCGCGCATGCCGATTCGGTAGGACGGCAGGTCGGGGCGCTCTACAGCGGCACCGGCAAGCAGAAGTTCCGCGCCTGAGGGCATCGGGGAACCGTCGTTCAAAACGCATCCTGAGTCTCCATGCCCGGCATGGACGTTTCATCGAGGGCTGCTCCGCGCGTTCGAAATCGCGATCACCGGCCGTGCACCCAAAAAAAGGCGGGGCGAGGCGGACTTCAACGGCGGCTCTCTTGGGGACCTCAACCTGATTCTTTCCGATCTCGGTTTCGTGGCTGGTGGCCAACCCGTGGACATCGCCAGCGCAACGTTCAACTCGTTCGCGAACGGATACCTCGGCTTCTTCTTCGACCCGGACAACAACCCTGGCGGAGCGCGGCGGCCGACAGATCCCGTGGCGAGCTGGACCGCCCATTCGGTCACGGTCGATTACGGTAGCGACTGGCCGGGGCAGCTCGTTGCCGATCAGCCGACGCTGCGGTTCGATGTGCAGACTGCCGCCGTGCCGGAGTCGAGCGCGCTGGCCTTCGCGGGCGCGCGGCGCCGGTAGGCGGAATCCTCATGCGGCGCAAAGGCCGCAGGCGCTGATCTCGCCGCCTTGATCATGTAGGTCTCGGGTTCCGGACGGGCCTTTGACCTCCGTTTGTGCGCCATTGAAGGCGCCGGCCTCACAATGGCGGGGACTGCCCCAATGACCGGAGCCCGCCTTGCTGATCAACTGCGTCGCCTACAGAGCCGGCACCAAGCTGGCCGATATTTCCGTTGCCGACATCAGCGAGTACATCTCGCAACCGGACTGCTTCGTCTGGGTTGCCCTGGAGGATGCCACGCCAGCGGAACTCGACGAGATGCAGCAGGAGTTCGGGCTGCACGAACTGGCGGTGGAAGATGCCC
>JAYTTO010000415.1:0-3684 GCA_043744975.1 Betaproteobacteria bacterium
GCGCGCCCAGCGGCGTGACCACGATTGGGCGGTTCATCAGGATCGGATGCTCGACCATGAAATCGATCAATTGGTCGTCGCTCCAGCCCGGATCGTCGAGATTGAGTTGATCGTAGGGCGTGCCTTTTCGGCGCAGGACATTGCGCACGGGGAGGCCGATCGCGGCGATGAGCCCGACCAGCCGGTCGCGACCAGGCGGGGTCTCGAGATACTCGACGATCGCCGGCTCGACGCCGCTGTTGCGGATCAGGGCCAGGACATTGCGCGAGGTCCCGCACGCGGGGTTGTGGTAGATCGTGATGTCGGAGGTCGGTGTCGCGGTCATGGCGTTGGCTTACGCGCCGGATTCAGGTTTGCTGTCCGGCTTCATACCAGCCCTTGCTCCCGTTCACCAGCCTTACCACCAGCAGCATCACGGGTACCTCGATCAGGACGCCGACGACGGTGGCCAATGCGGCGCCGGACTCGAAGCCGAACAGGCTGATTGCCGCCGCCACGGCGAGTTCGAAGAAGTTGCTCGCGCCGATCAGGGCGGACGGGCAGGCCACGCTATGCGACTCGCCGAGTCGGCGATTGAGCCAGTATGCGAGCCCCGCGTTGAAGAGCACCTGGATCAGGATCGGGACACCAAGCATCGCGATGACGAACGGTTGTTCGAGAATCGCCTCGCCCTGGAAAGCGAACAGCAGCACCAGCGTGCCGAGCAGGGCCGCGATCGACCACGGGGCGATCCGGGCGAGGCGGGCATCGAGCGCGCCTTGCCCGCGTCCCAGGAGCGCCATGCGCCAAAGCTGCGCGATCGCGACGGGAATCACGATGTAGAGCACGACCGAGGTGATGAGCGTTTCCCAGGGAACGACGATCGACGACAGCCCGAGCAGCAGGGCGACGATGGGCGCGAAAGCGAACACCATGATCGCGTCGTTCAATGCCACCTGGGAGAGCGTGAACAGCGGATGCCCGCCGGTGAGGCGGCTCCACACGAACACCATCGCCGTGCAAGGCGCCGCCGCCAGCAGGATCAGCCCGGCGATGTAGCTGTCGATCTGTGCGCCGGGCAACCATGGTGCGAACACGTGGCGGATGAAGAGCCAGCCCAGCAACGCCATCGAGAACGGTTTGACCGCCCAGTTGACGAACAGCGTGACGCCGATGCCGCGCCAGTGCTCCCGCACCTGCGCCAACGCACCGAAGTCCACCTTGAGCAGCATCGGGATGATCATCACCCAGATCAGCAGGCCGACGGGCACGTTGACCTTGGCGATCGCCATCCGGCCGATGGCCTGGACCGGTCCGGGCAGCGCCTGACCAAGGGCGATCCCGCCGACGATGCAGAGACAGACCCAGACCGTGAGGTAGCGCTCGAACGTACTCAACGGCGCCGGCGGGATGGCAGCGGTGGTCATGGGCAGGAGATGCCGTCGGGCGCAACGGAGATGCCGCAGTCCGCGCCCTGACAGCAGTGGGCGGTGAGGTAGGCAAGGAGATCGTTCATGTGTCCGATGCCGGGCCGGTAGATGAGATTGCGGCCGTCGCGCTGCTGCGACACGAGCTCCGCGTGCATCAGCTCCTTGAGGTGAAACGACAGCGTCGAGGCCGGGACATCGAGCATCGCGGACAACACGCCGGGGGTCATGCCTGCCGGTCCGGCGCCGATCAATGCACGGAAAATCTGCAAGCGCATGCCTTGCGCAAGCGCGGCCAGGGCAACGACAGCAAGAGCTTCATCCATATTTCCATTTTTATGGAAATATGGGGAAAGTTCAAGCGCCGGGTGCCGGCTCCGAGGCAAACATCTACGGCTGCTATGCAACGCACTCGATGCCTTCGTGGGCCAGTTCCAGTTCCTCGATCAGGACCTCGTTGCCCTTGGCGCTGAGAGGACTCAAGTGTCAAACGGTATCGCCACCGCACCCGCGGCGACAAGGGCGCTGGTTGCGATAGACTCCGGCCGTCGAAATTTTCCTGGAGCCTGGACATGATTCCGCTGCGCTATCGCTTTACCTGGATTCTGGTTGCAACCCTGGTCCAGGCGCTGCCGGTCAGCGCCGACGGCACCGCGGCAGCCCTGTACAAGAGCGGCACCCTTGCGGTCGAGGTAGCGGGGCCGGACGTCAGCATGCAGTTGCGCCTGTCGATGACCCGTGCCGACGCATCGACCGCGGGCACGCAGAGCCTGACCGTGGAGGAAGTGGTGGCCCGGCTCAAGGCCGCAGACAAGCTGTTTGTGTTTCCGGAGAAAGCCCGGTGCCAGGTGGAGAATGCGAATGCCTTCGCCGTCGACGCCCAGGGCAAGCCCACCAAGGCCGATGGCAACATCCAGGCGATGTACCGCTTCCATTGTGAAGGCGCCACCTCGGCCCGGGTTGATACGCTGGGGGTGAAGCTGTTCGGCAACCTGCCGGGTCTGGACAAGCTGAAACTGCAACTGGCCACCGACAAGGGCGAAAGCACCCTGGTGCTGACGCCGGCGTCCGGCGACGTGGCGCTGTAAGTTCTTCAGCGAGGTCCGGGCTCGTTTCCGAGACTTGGCCGGCGCGACTATTGCTGGATCCTGCTGCGCCCCCTGGACGTCGGTCGGATCAACGCACGGTGTAGCCGCGGCCGTCCATGCAGGCCGCCAGGGCGCGCAGGTAGACGGTGGCATCGGCAGTGGCATTGGGTTGTGCTCTTGTCCACCTGCCGCATTCGCGTTGGTCGGACTCGGTCTGTTCGGCGTTCTGCCCATCGCGAGGGTAGATGATCGACGGCGGCGGCGCCGTCACGCTCGTCATGGGGGGCGTTGGCTGCGCCGCCTCCGCACCGGGCGGCGGTGGGACAACCCCGTAGCCTTGTCCTGGCGCCCTGGCGTAGAACACCTCGTTCGCGTAGTAATAAGCGGCACCTCCGATCGACAGGCTTACATAGACCGGCGGCAGGATCGGAGCAACGATTCCGATGGGCGGCTCGATCACCACATAGCGGCCATCGAGCCGACGAAACCAGACGCCATCGTGATAGAAGTAGTTCTCGCCATCCAGGGTGACACCGGTGCTGCCACCCGGCAGCGCGGGAAAGGTAGTGCCGCGGCGCGCGTAGTAACGATTGTGTTCATAGCGCTGATCGTATCGAAGCTGCGCGCGATGGTCGCCCTGATCGTGCCCGCCGCGATCACTCCCGTCCGCGCCGATCGCGGCTCCATTCATGACGGCGCCGACGACCAGCATTGCCGCAACCAACCGCATGCCGCGCGTCATGAACCGATCTCGTTTGCGCCGGATTGGTGGGATGGCCGTCGCCGCTTCCGACGGCGCCGCTGCGGTGTGGATCGCGTCTTTCATGCGCGTATGCTCGCCGAAGCCGCGCCGCGCGTCCGTATGCTTCCGCACACAACGAAGTCTTTTAGCAGTCAAGGTAACAAGCCTCATGGATGACCTGAATTCGCTGCAATCGCTCGGCTTCGAACTGCCCAGCCCTGCATACCTCATCGGGGCCGTCGTCTTCGGGCTGATCGGGCTGGTTGCCTTCCGCTACGGCCGCAAGAACGAACGTCGCATCACGATGTGGCTGGGCGTGGCGCTGATGGTCTACCCCTATGGGATCTCGGCGACGTGGCTGCTCTACGTGGTGGGGGTGGCGCTCTGCGCCGGGATGTTTTTCGACCGGCGTTGAAGCGGACTGCGGACCGCCAGCGAACGGTCGGGG
>JAYTTO010000416.1:0-1887 GCA_043744975.1 Betaproteobacteria bacterium
GAACCCCGGATTCACGACTACGGAGAACAGGGCAACATCCACCGCAACCAGTCCTATGAGTTCGGCGATGTGGACGAGGCGCTGGCGAAGTCCGACCACGTTTTCGAGGACCTGTTCTTCTACCAGGGCAACACGCACCTGCCGATGGAGCAGCAGGCGACGCTCGCCACGGTGGAGGGCGACGGCAAGCTGCTGGTGACCTCCAGCACGCAGAACCCGCATTACCTGCATCGCCAGCTCGCGCGCGTGCTGCAGATGCCGGCGGCGAAGATCCGCGTCATCGCTTCGCCCAACGGCGGCGCCTTCGGCGGCAAGTGCGATCCGGCCAACCACGAAATGGTGGTCGCCAAGGCGGCGCTGGTGCTCGGCCGCCCGGTGAAAATCTGCCTGACGCGCGAGGAAGTGTTCTACCAGCACCGCGGCCGGCACCCGGTGCTGATGAAGATGCGCACCGGCGTGACGAAGGACGGCAAGCTCACCGGCATGCACCTGCAGACGCTGCTGGATGGCGGCGGCTACGGCTCGCACGGGCCGGCGAGTACCTTTTACACCGGCGTGCTGACGCCCGTGACCTACGACCTGCCGCGCTTCAAGTTCGAAGCCTGCCGGACATTCACCAATAAGCCGGCCTGCGGCCCGAAACGCGGCCACGGCACGCCGCAGCCCCGTTTCGGCCAGGAAGTGCAGCTCGACAAAATTGCCGAGAAGCTGAAGCTTGACCCCGCGGAACTGCGCCTCGGCATGGTCAACAAGCCGAACTCGCTCACTGCAAATTGGCTGCGAATCGGCAGCATCGGCCTCGCGGAGTGCATCAACGAGGTGGTCGCGCGGTCGGATTGGAAGAACAAACACAGAAAAATGAAGGACGGCAAAGGCGTCGGCCTCGCCTGCAGCACCTACATGTGCGGCGCCGGCCTGCCGATCTACTGGAACAAGCTGCCGCATTCGGGCGTGCAGCTGCTGCTCGACCGCAGCGGGCAGGTGACGGTGTTCTGCGGCGCGACCGAAATCGGCCAGGGCTCGGACGACGTGCTGGCGACCATCGTTGCGGAGGTGCTCGGCATCGACACCAGCATCGTGCGTTGCGTCACCGGCGACACCGGCACGACGCCGGTGGACCTCGGCTCCTATTCCAGCCGCGTCACCATCATGATGGGCAACGCGGCGATGCAGGCCGCCGAGAAGCTCAGGCTGCAGCTCGCGGAAGCGGCTGCCGAGCAGCTCGGAGTCCTGCCGGACCATCTCGTGTTTTCCAACGGACAGGTTTTCTCGCCAGACAACTCCAAGTCGATGGCGTTCCGCGAAGCCGTGGAGTTCGCCGAAGCCAAGTTCGGCACGCTCGGCTCGGTCGGCTCCTACTCGCCGCCGAGGCCGCCGGGCAAGTACAAGGGCTCGGGTGTCGGTCCGTCGCCGGCCTACAGCTTCTCCGCCTGCATTGTGGAAGCCGAGGTGGATGTGAACACCGGCTGGATCCACGTGCCGAAGATCTGGATCGCTCACGACATCGGCCGCACGCTCAACCCGGTGCTTGCGCGCGGGCAGGTGATCGGCAGCGTCTACATGGGCCTGTCGGAGGCGCTGATGGAAGAGCAGGCGTTCCGCCGCCTGCCAGAGAAGCTCTCGCAGGCGCTGGTGCATCGCATGCCGTCCATGCTGGAGTACAAGAGCCTCACGGCGCTCGACATGCCGGAAGTGGATGTGGCCCTCATCGAAGACCCGGATCCCAACTGCCCGTTCGGCGCCAAGGAAGTCGGCCAGGGGCCGCTGCTGCCGGTGATGCCCGCGCTCGCGAACGCGATCTACGACGCGGTCGGCGTGCGCATCGACGAGATTCCGGTGACGCCCGATAAGGTTTTACGTGCCCTTGATTTAAAGAATTCCGGTAAA
>JAYTTO010000417.1:0-1942 GCA_043744975.1 Betaproteobacteria bacterium
GACCAGGTACCAGCGCCTGGCCGAGATCATGTCGGCGGCGAAGAGTGCCGGCCTCACCAGGCTCGGCTTCGTCACCGATCCCTCGGCGCAGTAGCCGCGCGACACGCCGGCCGCCGCGAGCCGCCATGACTGCACCGGTCACCCGTCTGGCGCGATGGCACGAATGGACGCTCTACCTGGCGATCGCCGGGTTGACCGTGTCCGGCTCGCTGTGGCTGCTGTTCCACTATTTCGTGAGCGGCGAAGGCGGGTTCGGGTTCGTGACCCATCCGCTCGAGCCGTGGTGGCTGAAGATCCACGGTGCGTTCGGCATGTTCGGCCTGGTCCTGCTGGGCAGCCTGGTCCCCAATCATGTTGCAAAAGCCTGGCAACGGCACCGCAACCGCAGGACCGGCGGCGTCAATGTCGCAACCTTCGTCGCCCTGGTGCTGACCGGCTATCTGCTCTATTACCTCGGCAACGAGACGTGGCGCAACGTCGCGAGCGTGGTGCATTGGGTCATCGGCCTGGCCCTGCCGGTCGTGACCCTGATCCATGTGGTGGCCGGCAAGCGCTTGCGCAGCGCGGGAGGCCGCCCGCGCGAACGGGTCGTCGAGCCGCAGCAATCCCAGGTCGTCGCTGTCCCGAGGCGCGAGCGGCTGCGAGCGGTGCGCGGCGGGCGTCAGAGCTAGCGGCAAGTACCGGCCGGAGCGTCCGATGTCCGATCCTGGAAGCGCCGGCCGTTTGGTGAGCATGTCGCTGGATTGGCAACAGCTGACCGGCCGCAGCCGGACGCACATCGTGCAGCTCGAGTCGCCCCGGATCGCGCTGCACCGCGATGTAGTCGCGCCGTTTCTCGCCCTCCGGGCCGCCGCGGCCGCCGACGGCATCGACCTGATCGTGTCGAGCAGCTTCCGCGATTTCGACGCCCAGTGCGCGATCTGGAACCGCAAGTTTCGAGGCGAACGGCCGCTGCTCGATGCCGCCGGAGACGTCATTGATCCGTCTGGACTCGATGACGGGCAGCGGATCGATCACATCCTCCGCTGGTCGGCATTGCCGGGGGCGAGCCGCCATCACTGGGGTACCGAAGTGGACCTCTACGATGCTGCGGCCGCCCCGCAAGGGTACCGAGTGCAGTTGGTGCCGGCGGAGTTCGCCGCTGGCGGCGTGTTCGGGCGCGTCGCGGCGTGGCTCGCGGCGAACGCCGGGCTGCATGGCTTCTATCCGCCGTACTGCACTTTTCTGGGTGGCGTGCAGCCCGAGCCATGGCACTGGAGCTATGCGCCGATCTCCGGTCAAGCTTTGGCGACCCTGACGCCGGCAATCATCGCAGAGGCGCTCGCCGACGCCGACCTCGACGGCAAGTCGATCGTGCTGGAACGGCTCGATGCCATCCACCGGCGCTATGTGCTCGCGGTAACTCCGCCGCCGATCTTCACCTGACCAGGCCCACCAGCGCGCCCGCGAGCCGAAGGCGATCGATCTGCCGGGAGGTCGTTCACCCCACGCCCGCGTCACCCGGCTCATCGCCAGGCCCGAGCCCGTCCCGCGCCCGCTCCTCGAGGCAGTCGGCATCGCCGACGTCGAAACTGCGGCAGACGTCCGGTCGCCGCTGGTAGATGGTGCAGCGCATGGTGATCCGGTCGACTGCGGCGCACCAGCCGTCATCGAGCCGGTGCATCACCCAGCCGCCCCATCGATTCTGCCGCGTGAGGTGGGCAGGCGGATCGTCCTCCCCCATCAGCATCACCTCAAGGCGGCAGCAGCAGGCGCGGCACGAGGCGCAGGTTGTCAGGGCATCCTCGCGCTGAGCCGGCGGGAGCGCCTTATGGACGTTCCATCTTGCAGGTCGTTGGCAGGGCCGTGTCCTTGGCCTCGATCCGGCGGTCGGTGCGGAAACCGAGCCCGGTGCGATCGATATCGAACTTGACGCTCTTACCGTCCACCTTCGCGAACGTCG
>JAYTTO010000418.1:0-3100 GCA_043744975.1 Betaproteobacteria bacterium
GCTGCTGCGCGAACTGGCCGGCAATCTGATCGACAACGCGCTGACCTATTGCCCGCGCGGATCCGAAGTGACGGTGTCGATCGCGACCACCGCGGGCGAGGTGGTCCTGGCCGTCGACGACAACGGGCCGGGGGTTCCGCTCGCGGAGCGGGCACGGGTGTTCGAGCGCTTCCATCGCGTGCTCGGCAGCGGCCAGCCGGGCAGCGGCCTGGGCCTGTCGATCGTGCGCGAGATCGCACATGCGCACAACGGCACGGCCTGCCTGGACGACACGCCCGCCGCCGGCACCCGGGTCCGGGTGACCTTTCCGATCCGCGACTGAACCGCGTGAGACCTCAGTGCGTGTCCGGGCTCTGTTCGCGAAGCGCACTGGTCCTCTGTTGGGGGGTGCCGAGCCAAGGAAGGCCGGGGGTTGTCAGCTCAATGTTTGATGTCGCCCCGGCGAAAGGCCGAAAACAGGCGCGAGAGACCGCCGCCTGCTGACTTCGCCGCCACTGCCACGGGCGGAGCATCGGTCGCCACCGGACGCGATGTCGTGGTTTCCCTTATCTCGTCGACGACCGCGGCCGGTTGCGCCGTATCCGTATCCGCCTCCACCGCGGCGCCCGATGCAGGTTCCGGCTCGTTCGCGAGCCACGCCGCCATCGCGCCGACGAAGCGGCTGCGCGCCGGATCGACTCCCAGGACCGGTGCGAACACGCGGAACTTGTCGAGCGTAGCGCCGAGCAGCTTGCACACGCCGCGATCGGTGATCGACAGGCAGTCGGCATAGCGGGCGGCGAAGGCCGCCATCGCATCGTCCCGGCCACAGTAACCCGGCTCGACCGCGAGTGTGCACAGCTCGTTGGCGAACACCGCCATCATGCGCATGCGGTCGGAATGGTTTGTGGGCCTGGCGACCGGACCCGCCGGCAGCGGCTCCATGCAGTGGATGAACAGCTCGGGGAACTTCCAGGTCTTGGCGACCGCCATGCCGAGCTCGTCGGCGCCGACGCCGAGCGTTTCGCGAAACGCCCGCTCCTCGCTGACGCCACTGGCGTCGACCAGTTCGCGCATCGCCCGGCAATCTTCGGGAAAATAGTAAAGGGCGAGCGTGCGGCCGAGATTGCGGAACATGCCGCAGATGAAGGCCTCCTCGGGATCGCCGGCACATGCTGCGAACGCCAGATGGCGGGCGATGAGGCCGCTCATGAACGCGCCGATCTGCAGCTCCTGCAGTTCCGCCGTGGCGTCGCCCCCCTGCGTATGGTTGAAATACATGAGGCTGGTGCACGCCATGCGCACCCGGTCGAATCCGAGACGGGCGATCGCATCCGATACCTTGGTGATGCTGCCGCCGCCACTACCGAAATAGGCGGAGTTGGCGAGCTTCAGCAACTTGTTGCTGACCGCGTAGTCGCGCAGCACGACCTTGGCCAGTTCGTCGGCCGCGGCGGTGCTCTCGTCGGCGGTCATGCGGTTGATGACCACCAGATTGTTCGACAGCGCCGGAAAATCCTGCTTGCGGGCCATGCGCCGCAGCAGGAATTCGACAGTGCTGTGATTGGCCGCCGCGGTCGCCGCCGGTGGTGGCGAGCGCCGGGCCGCCAGGTGGCGGTCGAGCAAGTCCTTGAAGGCACCGGCGTCCTGGAGCCGCTTGGTCGGATCCCGATGCAGCGCCTTGGTCAGAATGGCGGCGAGCCACTGGTCAAGCCCGAGCGCTTCGAGCACGGCCGGATCGATATCGATGCCGACGATCGCCGCCTCGATCTCTGCGGTGCTGTTGCCCTGGATCGCCGGGTGGCCGGCCAGGGCTTCATACCAGATCAGAGCCAGGGCGAACACGTCCGTGGTAGCCCCCAGGCGACCGGTCGCGAAATGCTCCGGCGTCATGTAGCGCGGGGTGCCGACCAGTGCGTCGCCGTTCTCGTGCTGCTGGCTCTTCACCCGCGACAGCCCAAAATCCATGATGCGCGGTACGCCGTCGATGTCGATCTGGATGTTGCCGGGGCTCAGATCGAGATGCAGCACCTCCTGCTGGTGGGCATGCGCCAGACCGCCCACCAGTTGCGTCATGAGCGCCGATGCCGTGCCCACCGACAGCCGCCCGTGCTGCCGCAGATAGTTCTGCAGCGTGGTGCCCTCGACGTATTCGAACACCAGGAACGGCCGGGCGTTGTGCAAGCCGGCCTCGTACACGGGGATCACGTTGGGGTGCTTGAGCTTGCCGAGGTTGCGTCCCTCTTCGAGCGCGTGGCGGGAAGCCTGCCCCTGCGTGGTCTGACCGCTGGCGGGAGGCGCCAGAGGCGTGCATTTCAGGAGCTTGATGGCCACCAGCCGGTCGAGATGGGGGTCGTAGCCCTTGAATACGTCGCCCTGCAGGCCGCTGCCCAGCATTTCGATGATCTGGAACCGCCCGATCCCGACCGGAATCGACGTTTCCGCTGATGTCTCCAGAACCTCCGACATGCCTGCCCCCGCTCCCGCGATGATCGATGTCCACTGGCCGTACGCCATGCCGGCCTGAGCGAACCGTCTCCTGACAAGGTTTTCGGCGGGGTTGGCGGTTTCTGTACCGATGGGGACAGCGGTACGGCAACGGAGAGCGTTGGGCGGTCACGAAGCCGGTTACAGCGCCTTCAGGCAACGATCGGCTTTCCGCCGTAAAATACTTATAATGCGATAGGTATTCCCCACGCCGGGAATAGCCTGACCCTTGTGAGGGAGGTATCCGAGATATGGCAGTCATCCAGTTCGCAGGCGTCGCGGCCAACATGTACGAGAGCGATCTCGGCTTTCCGGAGTTCGGGAACGCCCTGGTCGGGCTTGTCTCCGGACAGTTCAATATCGGAACGGTCAACGCCAGCCAGATCCAGTTGTCGATCCTGGCGCCGGGCGATGGCTCCTTCGTCCTGCGCGGGCACTTCAATTTCAGTTCCGACGCGGCGGTGCTCGCCAGCACCATCAGTTCGCTCAGCTACGAGAACGGATTCGGTGCCTCCCTCACCATTGGCGGCATCGGCCAGTCGATCAGCGGACTGGTGGCCAGCCTGGATACCCTCGGCACCACCGTATCCAACGACACCATCACAGGAGCTGGCTTCGGTGACGTCCTGGTAGG
>JAYTTO010000419.1:0-2527 GCA_043744975.1 Betaproteobacteria bacterium
GAGGGTTCCCTCGCTCTGACCCGATTATGGGCGAAGGTTCCTTACGGCTTTACGGTTGCAGCGCGGGCCCGGATGCAAGCAGGGTGCTGCCGTAGAATCCGGGCTGCGTGAGGGAGCAGCCGTTCCCGCGCATCGAATCGCCACCGAGGACTCTTGCGCATGATCATCGACAAACTGCTGCCGGTCGATCTTTTCGCCGGCAAGACCGTGTTCGTCACCGGCGGCGGATCCGGCATCAACCTTGGCATCGCGTGCAACTTCGCGGCGCTGGGGGCCAATGTCGCGATCTGCGGACGGACCCAGGAGAAACTGGATGCGGCGGCGACGGATCTGCGCGCGCTCGGTGCGAAGGTGCATGCGCAGGCCGCGGACGTGCGCGATTACGGCCGGCTCGAAGCCGTGATCAACGAGACCAGCGCGGCGCTGGGCCCCATCGACGTCCTGGTGTGCGGCGCGGCCGGCAATTTCCCGATCCCGGCCGAACAACTGTCGCCGAACGGTTTCAAGACCGTCATCGATATCGACCTGCTCGGCTCGTTCAATGCGGCCCGGGCGGCGTTCGCCCAGTTGCGCGAGACCCGTGGATGCGTGGTATTCATTTCGGCTGGCATGGCTTACGTGCCGTTTCCATATCAGGTGCACGTCGGCGCTGCCAAGGCCGGGATCGACATGATGATGCGCAACCTCGCGCTCGAATGGGGCAAGTACGGCATCCGCGCCAACAGCATCGTGCCGGGGCCGATCGCCGGCACCGAAGGCATGAAGCGCCTCGGCGGCAGCGAGTACGAGGCCCAGGCGCAGCGCGCCATTCCCCTGGGGCGCTACGGTACCGTGGACGAGATCGGCCAGGCGGCTGTGTTCCTCGCGTCGCCGCTGGCGGCGTACGTCACCGGCACCGTGCTGGTCGTGGATGGCGGTTCCAACCTGACCGGATCGACCTCGTTCGGTGATGCGATGGAGACCTTGATGAGTCCTCGCGCGTGACGGCCGCCGTGTCCCGGCCGGCGGGTCTGCTGCCGGTGCTGGGCTTGTTTGGCGTGGCAGCCACCCTTGGCATCGGCCACGTGTTCGGCCGGCTGGCGTTCTCCAGCGGGGTGACGGTGCTGACCGCGGCGAC
Organism: Betaproteobacteria bacterium; assembly: GCA_043744975.1. Classification (GTDB taxonomy): domain Bacteria; phylum Pseudomonadota; class Gammaproteobacteria; order Burkholderiales. The sequence continues at coordinate 1,118 of JAYTTO010000419.1, forward strand.
CGTCCGGTCGCTGTGCGCTTGCGCGCTCCTCTATGGGTTGTTGCGCATGCGGCGTACGCCGGTGTTGCCGTTACCGGGGGTATTCCGTTCGCTGCTGGTGCTCGGCCTGTGCATCACCGCACAGACCGTACTGATCCAGATCGCGGTCTCGCGCCTGCCCGTGACGCTGGCGATACTGCTCTTCTACACGTACCCGTTCATCACCAGCACAGCGCAGGCTGTGTTCAGCGGCGAACGCTTCACCCTGGCGCTTGGCATTGCCCTGGGCGTGGCGTTCGCGGGGCTCGTCATGGTGCTGGGCGCGAGCCCTGGCAGCGTGAGCATCGTCGGCATCGCGGCCGCCCTCGGCGCCGCGCTGAGCTTCAGCGCGGCGCTGGTCCTCACCCCGAAGCTGGCGCCGGCTCTAAGCGCGCCGCTGCGGACCTTCTACACCTTGGGAACCGCCGCGGTGATCTTCTCGACGGCGGCTGCCGCGCTGCCAGGATTTCATGTGCCGGCGGGCGATTCGGCATGGGCCGGGCTGATCGGCCTGAGCCTCTGCTACGCCGTCGGCATCGTCACGCTGTTCCTGTTGCTGCCGGTGGTTGGGCCGACGCGCACCGCGTTCATGCTCAACCTGGAACCGGTGCTGGTGGCGATCGCGTCGTGGGCGGCGCTGGGAGAAGCGCTGGGCCCCCTGCAGATGATCGGTGCCGCGGTGGTGGTCACCGCGGTGATCGGATATCAGTCGCGCAGCGGGTGAGCCAAGAATCCCCTCCAGCCTTCCCTTGGTCGGCCCGCCCGCGATCACTGCATGCGGATGTTGATGGTGATGCCCTCTTCGGGCACGGTGAAATGCGCGTCAGACCATTTCGCCGGCCGGTCCAGCAGCGGGTTGTTCGACATGCCCCAGGGCTCCTTCGGCACGCCGCGCAGGGTCGTGGCGAGCTTTTGGTCGCCGTCGAGATCCTGGTAGAGCGCAACCGCATACTCGCCGGGCGGGAAGCCGCTGAACCGGAAGCGGGCCTTGTTCGTGTTCGGCGGAATCGGCAGGGTCACCCGCTGGTTCGGCTGGATCCGGACATCGGTGTCGGCGGTGAACACGCCGACGTTGATCTCGCCCGTGGCCGACACGGTGGCGCGCACCTGGACATCGGTTTCGAACTGGACCGGATCGTCGATCACGAAGGCGTGCACCTTGCCGCCGCGCGGATTGAGGCCTTCGAGGACAACTTCGATGTCGGCGGCGTGTGCGCAACGGGCAAACAGGACGCCAAGGGCGACGAACAGCATTCTGGACATGCGGGCCTCGCGTAACATTCCGGGCCTCGGAGCATAGGGCGCAGCCGCGGTGTCGCCAAGCGCCACGCATTCCTACAGGACCCCACAAATGATCGAGGCGCGTTTCGTCGATCTGGCCAACGGCCAGCG
>JAYTTO010000420.1:0-6009 GCA_043744975.1 Betaproteobacteria bacterium
TCCAGACGCAGACCGAAGATATCGGCGGGCGTTCGGACCAGGTCGCGTTCGACCAGTTGCTCGACCAGCTTGTCGCCGAGGCCCTCGATGTCCATCGCGCGCCGGGCGGCGAAATGCAGCAGCGCTTCGCGGCGCTGGGCCGGACACACCAGCCCGCCGCTGCACCGGTACGCGGCCTCACCCGCCTCCCGTACCACGGCTGACCCGCACTCGGGACAGGTGGCGGGCATCGCGAACGCAACGGTGTTGGCGGGGCGACGGTCGAGCACCACCGACAGGACCTCGGGAATGACGTCGCCGGCACGCCGCACGATCACGGTGTCGCCGACCCGCACGTCTTTGCGCTGCACCTCATCGGCATTGTGCAGCGTCGCATTGGTGACCGTGACGCCGCCGACGTTGACCGGACCGAGCCGTGCCACAGGTGTGACCGTCCCGGTACGCCCGACCTGGACGTCGATGCCCAGCACCTCGGTGAGTTCTTCCTCTGGGGGGTACTTGTGCGCGACGGCGAACCGGGGCGCACGCGAGACGAAGCCGAGCCGTTCCTGGTCCGCGAGCGCGTCGACCTTGTAGACCACGCCATCGATGGCGAAATCGAGCCCATCGCGCCGGCCCCCGATGTCGCGGTAGTAGCCCAGCAGCCCGTCCAGGCCCATGACCACCCGGCGCTCGTCGCTCACGGGGAACCGGAGACCCTGCAGCCAGTTCATCTGGGCGCTGTGGGTGTCGCGCGGCAGGTCACCGCCCTCCACGACCCCAACGGCATAGGCGAAGAACGCCAGCCGGCGTGACGCGGTGATGCGGCTGTCGAGTTGGCGCAAGGCGCCGGCGGCCGCGTTGCGTGGGTTCGCGAACAATTTCTCGCCGCGCGTCGCCTGCTCTTCGTTCAAGCGGGCAAAGTTGCGCTTGAGCATCAGCACCTCGCCGCGAACCTCCAGCAGGGTCGGCAGCGCAGCGCCTTGCAGACGCAGCGGAATCGCGCCGACGGTACGCAGGTTGGCCGTGACGTCCTCGCCGGTCGCGCCGTCACCGCGCGTGGCCCCACGCTCGAACCGCCCGCCGCGGTACATGAGACTCACCGCCAGCCCGTCGAACTTCGGCGCCGTGGAATAGCGGATCTGCTCGATACCGAGCGCGTCGCGCGCCCGCCGATCGAAAGCCTCGACAGCAGCATCGTCGAAGGCATTGTTGAGGGAGAGCATCGGCGCCGCATGGACAACCGCGGCGAATCCGGCGACCGGCGGCGAACCAATCCTGCGCGTGGGAGAGTCGGCCGTGGCCGCTTCGGGATGCTGCGCTTCGAGATCCTGCAGTTCACGGAACCGGCGGTCGTACTCGGCGTCGGGAACTGCCGGCGCATCGCGGCTGTAGTACAGGTAATTGTCGCACTCGATCAGTTCCCGCAGCCGCGCGATGCGCTCCGCCACCTCGTCCGGGACCGGCATCCTCGCTGTCCCTAAGCGAACAGGCGCAACGCCAGCGCGCTGCCCGGTTCGATGCCCTGAGCCTGCATCGTCGCATGCACGGCCGCCAGGGCCCGGCGGGTCGCGTCGAGGCCGCTGTCGTTCAGCTTCTGCCGGTTGTCGTCGACCAGCGTGCCGTCGAGCGACTGTGCGAACTGGCGGGCCAACTGGACCATGCGGTCGTAGGCAGCGATGCCGCCCTGGGCGCGCGGCACGTCGAGGACGAAGGTGATGCCGGTGGTGGTCAACAGCCGCATGCCGTCGGGCGAAAACGAATCTTCATCGAAATTCTCCAGCGTGAACTGGTCGCCGCCGCCGGGCACTTCGGCATGGAATCGCCCTTCGGGCCGCAGCCGCATCCCCGCCGCCTCGGCCAGGGCCCGCACCGTGGTGCCCTGGAACAGTTGCCCGGTCTGCGCCACGACGCTGATGCCGACGGCGATGTCGACTTCCCCGCACAGGTCATCCAGCGCCTTGGCGCGCACTTCGAACAGGTGCGGTTCGGGCAGGACGAGTTCGGCGCCGATGCGGCTGGCGCAGGCCTCCATTCGGGTGCCGAACTGTTCCAGGTCGGCACGCGTGGCGCACGCCTCGCGGTCGGCGAGTTGCATGGCAACGCGGATCCGGCGATGGCGCCCGCCGCCGCCGGCGACCGGCAGCCAGCGCGCGGCATCGCCCTCGAAACCTTCGACGCGGGTCGGACGCGTCGAGGTCGCCGCCGCGCGCACGAGATCGTCGATCGCGGCCTGTGAAAACACCGACGCCGACTCGAACACCGCCTCGTAGTCGATGACCATGGTGCTCGTGTCGTCCCCGGCAGCACGCCGGCTCTTCGTGGGCGGCGTCACGCCGTGCCGCGAGAGCGTCACGACCCAGTCCTCCGCCTTGGCCGCCTGGGCGGTGGCCGGCGTTGGCGGCCGCTCCACCGCGCGAGCGGGCTCGGCGGTCGTCGCGTTCGCCGCCGCGACGACCTTCATCAGGGCATCTTCGGCCGGTTTCTGCAGCTCGAATGCCGCGGCGGCCCGGCGTCGGAAGCGCCACTCCTGCTGCCAATTGAAGACCATCACCCCGGCGACGACGATGGCGCCGAGGGCCAGCAGGCTCCACTGCAGATCGGTCATCCCGCCCCCCTCTGGCGGCGTTACGCCGCGATGTCCTCGCGCAGCTTCAGCGCTTCGTCGATGTCGACCGCCACGACGCGCGAAACGCCGGCCTCGGCCATGGTCACTCCGATCAGTTGGGTCGCCATCTCCATCGTGATCTTGTTGTGGCTGATGAAGATGAACTGCGTCTGGTCGGACATCTTGCGCACCAGTTCGCAGAAGCGGCCGGTGTTGCTGTCGTCCAGGGGCGCGTCGACCTCGTCGAGCAGGCAGAACGGCGCCGGGTTCAGGCGGAACAGCGAGAACACCAGCGCCACCGCCGTCAGCGCCTTTTCGCCGCCGGACAGTAGCTGGATCGAGGCGTTCTTCTTGCCCGGCGGCCGGGCCACGATCTGCACGCCGCTGTCGAGGATCTCCTCGCCGGTCATCACCAGCCGCGCCTCACCGCCGCCGAACAGCGCCGGGAACAGCTCGCCGAGGTTGCGGTTGACCTCGTTGAACGTCGATTGCAGGCGCTCGCGGGTCTCGCGGTCCATCCTGCGGATGGCCTCCTCGAGGGTGTCGATCGCCTCGTTCAGATCGGCCGACTGAGCGTCGAGGAAGCCCTTCCGGTCGGTCGCCGTGGTGAGTTCGGACAGGGCGGCGAGGTTGACCGGACCGAGCCCCGCGATCTCCTCATTGAGGCGGTTGATCTCGGCCTGCAGCACATTCGGCCGCGGCAGCTTCTCGCCTTCCACGACCAGTTCCGCCTCGGTGGCACCGGCCTGCTCCAACTGCTGGGTGAAATTCTCCTCGGCCAGCCGCGCTTCCTGCTCCTTGAGCCTGAGCTCGCCCAGGTGCTCTCGCATGGGGCCGAGCTGCTGTTCGAGGGTCATGCGCTCCTGCTCGTGTACGCGCAGGTCGTGCTCCTCGGTCGCGAGCGTATCGCGCGCCGTGGCGAGCACGCGCTCGCGCCCGGCGCGGGTGTCGAAGGCGTCGGCGAGCTGCTGCACCAGCGGCGCTTCGTCGAGCCCGGCGATCTCGGTTTCGGCGGCGGCCAGGCTGTCGCGGGCCTGCTGCAGGCGCTCGCCGGCGTCGACGAGCGCGGATTCGAGCTCGCCGATCCGGGCCTGCAGCCCGCGTTCCGCGAACTGCGCTTCTTGTGACCCGCGCTCGGCCTGTTGCACGGTCTGGCGCAATTGCGCGAGCGCGCGGTCGGCTTCGCCATAATGGGCATCGGCTTCGGTGACCGCCCCCGCCAGCGCGCCGATCTCAGCGTCAAGGGCGGTGACGGCAGTCGCAGACTCGGTCGCGGCCGCCTGCTCCCGTTCGCGTTCGGCGCCGATCTCCTGCAGTTCGGCATCGATCTGCCCGAGCCGGGCACGCGCCCGGTCGAGCAACTGCGTGCCTCGCAGTTCTTCGAGTTCTATCCCGTGCCGGCGCTGTGCCAGCTCGGCCGACAACTGGCGCAGCCGATCGAGCAGCGCCCGCTGTTCGCGCACGGCAGCGTCCTTTGCCGCAGCGCCGTCGCGGGCGGCCGCCAGTTCCCGCTCGAGCGCCGGTATCTCGGCTTCGAGACGCTCGATGTCGAGCTTGCGTTCGAGCAGGCCGTGCACTTCCGAGTCCGGCGCATGGAAGCTGACGCTGTTGGCGGTGAAAATGTGGCCTTCGCGCGTGACCAGTACCGCCCCCGGTGGCAACTGCGGCGCCAACGTCAGCGCCTGGGCAGAATCGGCGACCGCGTAGACGCGGTCGAGCCATTCGCGCAGGACGCCGAGCGCCTCGATCTGGTCCGACGCGACCTGGTCGACCAGCGGCACGGTACCGGCCGGCGCTGCCGCCCCGCCAATGCCCGCGTCGGCCAGCGGCCGGTAAACGGAGAGCTTGCCGGGCGGCGATGCCCCGAACCAGTCGGCGAGCGACGCCGGATCGGCGACGGCGATGGCATTGAGACGCTCGCGCAACACGGCTTCGAGCGCATCTTCCCAGCCCGCCTGGACCCTGACGCACTGCCAGAACCGCGGCAACGAACCGAGCCCGCGCTGACCCAGCCACGCGGACATCTGCTTGCTCGATCCCACCTGCTGCTGGAGGCTGACCAGAGCATTGCGGCGGGCTTCGACGCCGGAGAGCCGCTGGCGCAAGGCTTCGACCGCCTGCGTCGCGACGCGAAGCTGTTGCTCGGACGACGGCAGGACCGCTTCGGTTGCACCCTGCTGCTCGCGCGCCTGTGCGATCTCGGAGTCGAGTGCGGCGCGGTCGGCCCTAAGGCGTTCGAGCGTGGCGACATCGGGCAGGACGATGCCGGCCCGCTCCTCACCCAGGCGCTGGGTGCGGGTGGTGAGCTGGGCGACGAGCTTTTCGGCATGTCCCTGGCGGGTGCTGACCACCTCGAGGCGGCGGCGACCCTCGGCCAGCCCCTGGCGGGCCTGCTCGAACGCCGCGCGGGCATCGCGATAGGCGCGGTCCCCTTCCGGCAGCTTGGCCGATACGGTCTCGAGTTCGGAGCGCCGGGCCTGTGCTTCGATACGGGCCTTATCGAGACCTGCGCGGGTCTGCGCGAGCGTGCCGTCGAGCCCGCCGTGGCGCTGCGCCGACTCGGCGATCTGCGCCGTGAACGTGGCGAGGCGTTGCTCGGCGCGCTGGCGGGTGGTGCGAAGGAAGCCCAGCTCCTGCTCGATGCGGGCGAACTCGGCATTGGCTTCATACAGTGAGCCCTGCGCCGTGTGCACGCCTGCGGACGCCGCAAAATGGCGCTCCCGCAGCGTTTCGAGCGCGCTTTCGGTGGCCCGGAGCGCGGCGGTGCCGGCGTCGATGGCCAGGATCTGCTGGTCCAGTTCGCCGCTGATGCGCGTGCGCTGCGCGACGGCCTCCTGTTTGCGCAGCAGCCAGAGGCGACACTGCGCGAGCCGGACGCGCGTCTCCAGGTTGCGGAAGGTCTCGGCAGCGGCCGACTGCGCTTCGAGATGAGCGATCTGCCCGCCGAGTTCGCGGCAGATGTCGTCGACGCGCAACAGATTCTCGCGGGTATCGTCGAGGCGCGCCTCGGTTTCCTTGCGCCGCTCGCGATACTTCGACACGCCGGCGGCTTCTTCGAGAAAGACCCGCAGTTCTTCGGGCCGGGCATCGACGATCCGCGAAATCATCCCTTGTTCGATGATGGCGTATGCGCGTGCGCCGAGGCCGGTACCGAGGAAGATGTCGGCGACGTCGCGCCGGCGCACCGGGCTGTTGTTGATGAAGTAGCTCGAACCGGTAGCGCGTTCGAGCACCCGCTTGATGGAGATTTCGGCGTATTGCGACCAGGCGCCGGCCGCCTTGCCGAGCGAGTTGTCGAAGATCAGCTCGACGCTGGCGCGATGCCCCGGCTTGCGGTCGCCGCTGCCGTTGAAGATGACGTCGTCCATCGTCTCGCCGCGCAGGTGCTTGGCGGAGGACTCGCCGAGCACCCAGCGGATCGC
>JAYTTO010000421.1:0-3474 GCA_043744975.1 Betaproteobacteria bacterium
TTCCTGGGTGACCTGCTTGAACAAATCCAGTAGCGCTTTCATGTGCACTCCCAGTTAGGCTGCGTACATATGTATCTGATCTGTGTGTCGGCACGGCACCGGCATCGCCGGTGCCGTCGTGGATCAGTACCGGGCGAGATCGATGTCGATCGCCAACGAGCGGATTTCCTTTACCAGCACGTTGAACGACTCCGGCATCCCGGCATCGATCTTGTGCTCGCCCTTGACGATGTTCTCGTAGACCTTGGTACGTCCGACCACGTCGTCCGACTTGACCGTGAGCATCTCCTGCAGCGTGTAGGACGCGCCGTAGGCCTCCAGCGCCCACACTTCCATCTCGCCGAACCGCTGGCCACCGAACTGCGCCTTGCCGCCGAGCGGCTGCTGCGTGACCAGGGAGTACGGGCCGGTGGAACGGGCGTGCATCTTGTCGTCCACGAGGTGATGGAGCTTCAGCACGTGCATGTAGCCGACCGTGACGAGGCGTTCAAACGCCTCGCCGGTGCGGCCGTCGGTGAGCTGGATCTGCCCGGAACGCGGCAGGCCGGCCAGTTCGAGCATGTTCTTGATCTCGTCCTCGTTGGCGCCGTCGAACACGGGCGTCGCGAACGGCACGCCCGGGGTCAGGTTGCGACACAGTTCCATGACCTCCTCGTCGCTGAAGTCCTTGATCTCCTCGGACTTGCCGCTCGAGTTGTAGATAAGCTCGAGAGTGTTGCGCAGGTCGGCGATCTTCGCTTGCGCCGCAACCAGGTCGCCGATGCGCTTGCCCAGGCCCTTGGCGGCCCAGCCCAGGTGGGTCTCGAGGATCTGGCCGACGTTCATCCGCGACGGGACACCGAGCGGGTTCAACACGATATCCATCGGGATGCCTTCGGCGGTGTGGGGCATGTCCTCGACCGGAACGATCTTGGAGATGACGCCTTTGTTGCCGTGGCGGCCGGCCATCTTGTCGCCGGGCTGGAGGCGCCGCTTCACCGCCAGGTAGACCTTGACCATCTTCTGCACGCCGGGCGGGAGCTCGTCGCCGCTCGTGAGCTTCTTTTTCTTCACCTCGAAGGCGGCGTCGAACTCGACCCGCTTCTGCGCGAGGCTCTCCTTGAGCTGCTCGAGCTGCGCCTGGGCGTCGTCCTCGGTCAGGCGGATGTCGAACCAGGAATGGCGCTCGACATCGTCGAGATACGACTTGGAGATCTTGGCGCCCTTGGCCAGTTTCTTCGGGCCGCCGTTGGCGGTCTTGTTGATGAGCAGGCGCTCGATACGCTCGAACGCATCGGCTTCCACGATGCGGTACTGGTCGCCCAGGTCGGTCTTGTAGCGCTTCAGTTCGTCGTCGATGATCTGCTGGGCGCGCTTGTCGCGCTCGATGCCTTCGCGGGTGAAGACCTGCACGTCGATGACCGTGCCGGTCATGCCCGACGGAACGCGCAGCGAGGTGTCCTTCACGTCCGAGGCCTTCTCGCCGAAGATCGCGCGCAGCAGTTTCTCTTCCGGCGTGAGCTGGGTTTCGCCCTTCGGCGTCACCTTGCCCACCAGCACGTCGCCGGCCTCGACTTCGGCACCGATGTAGACGATGCCGGATTCATCGAGACGGCCGAGCTGGGCCTCGCTCAGGTTGGAGATGTCGCGGGTGATTTCCTCCGGGCCGAGCTTGGTGTCGCGTGCTACCACGGACAGCTCCTCGATGTGGATCGAGGTGAATCGGTCGTCCGCCACCACGCGCTCGGAGATCAGGATCGAATCCTCGAAGTTGTAGCCGTTCCAGGGCATGAACGCGACCAGAAGATTCTGGCCGAGTGCCAGCTCGCCCATGTCGGTCGATGCGCCGTCGGCGACGACGTCGCCCCGCGCGAGGCGGTCGCCCACCTTGGGAAGCGGACGCTGGTTGATGTTGGTGTTCTGGTTCGAGCGCGTGTATTTGGTCAGGTTGTAGATGTCGACGCCGACCTCGCCGGCGCCGGTTTCGTCGTCGTTGACCCGCACCACGATCCGGCTCGCATCGACGTAGTCGACCACGCCGCCGCGGCGCGACTGGACCACGGTGCCCGAGTCGATCGCGACCGTGCGCTCGATCCCGGTGCCGACCAGCGGCTTCTCGGCGCGCAGGCAGGGAACCGCCTGGCGCTGCATGTTCGATCCCATGAGCGCGCGGTTGGCGTCGTCGTGCTCGAGGAACGGAATGAGCGATGCGGCCACCGACACGATTTGCGCCGGCGCGACGTCCATGTACTGGACCTTGTCCGGGCTCGAGAGCATGAACTCGTTGTGGTTGCGGCAGGACACGAGCTCGTCGATCAGCTTGCCCTTCTTGTCGACCGAGGCGTTGGCCTGTGCGATCACGTACTTGCCCTCCTCGATCGCGGAGAGATAATGGATCTCGTCGGTGACGCGGCTGTCCTGGACCACGCGGTAGGGCGTCTCGAGGAAGCCGTAGCTGTTGGTCTGCGCGTACAGCGCGAGCGAATTGATCAGGCCGATGTTCGGACCTTCCGGGGTCTCGATCGGGCACACCCGCCCGTAGTGCGTCGGGTGCACGTCGCGGACTTCGAACCCGGCACGCTCGCGGGTGAGGCCGCCCGGCCCGAGCGCGGAGACGCGACGCTTGTGTGTCACCTCGGAGAGCGGATTGGTCTGGTCCATGAACTGCGACAGCTGGCTGGAGCCGAAGAACTCGCGCACTGCTGCACTGACCGGCTTGGCGTTGATCAGGTCGTGCGGCATGAGGTTCTCGGATTCCGCCTGGGACAGGCGCTCCTTGACCGCACGCTCGACGCGCACGAGGCCGGCGCGGAACTGGTTCTCGGCCAGTTCGCCCACCGAACGAACGCGGCGGTTGCCGAGGTGATCGATGTCGTCGATCTCGCCCTTGCCGTCGCGCAGATCCACAAGCGTCTTGATGACGGCGAGGATGTCTTCCTTGCGCAGCGTGCGATGGGTGTCAGGCGCGTCGAGTTCGAGGCGCATGTTCATCTTGACGCGGCCGACCGCGGACAGGTCGTAGCGCTCGCTGTCGAAGAACAGCGACTGGAACATGTTCTGGGCCGAATCGACGGTCGGCGGCTCGCCGGGACGCATCACGCGGTAGATGTCGAACAGCGCGTCTTCACGCGTCATGTTCTTGTCGGCATGCAGCGTGTTGCGGATATAGGCGCCGACATTGACGTGGTCGATGTCGAGCAGCGGCAGTTCCTTGTAGCCCTGCTCGTTGAGCGCCTTCAGCGACTTCTCGGTGATCTCCTCGCCGGCTTCGGCGTAGATTTCACCGGTCTTCGGATTGACGAGGTCTTCGGCCAGATAATTGCCAACCAACTCTTCATCCGTCATACGCAGCGCCTTGAGGCCCTTATCCTGCATCTGACGCGCACCGCGCACGGTGAGCTTCTTGCCGGCTTCGAGCACGACCTTGCCGGTGTCGGCGTCGATCAGGTCGTTGATGGTCGAATAGCCACGGAAACGCGCGGCGTCGAACGGCAC
>JAYTTO010000422.1:0-1589 GCA_043744975.1 Betaproteobacteria bacterium
GCTCAACGAACGCTAAGCCCGGCGTAGTCACCCTGTGCCCGCCACTCGGCCAGCATCTCGTAGAAACGCAGGCCACCGTCCGGGTAATGGCCCTGCAGAAAGCCGTCGGTGCTACCCTTCTTCGCACCCTCGGCGTTGTAGTAGCCGGGTGTGCAATTCGCGAGATAGTCGGTCATCTGGTTGGGCGCGCTCACCAGCGCGAGGTAATCCGCCTCGGCCTGCTGGGTCGGTTCCAACGCCTTGAGGCCACGCGCCTTCACATCGACGAGCATCGCCGCGAGATGGCGCGACTGGTTGTCGAGCATGTAGGTGAAGTTTGGCGTGTAGCCGGTTTGCGTGAAGCCCATGTGGTAGCAGTTCGGGAAGCCGTGGCTCATCAGGCCCTGGTAGGTGCGCATGCCCTGCGCCCAGTGCTCGCCGAGTTTGACGCCATCGCGACCGACGATTTCGAGTTCGGCCTGATGCGTGTAGGTGGCACGGCTGACTTCGAAGCCGGTCGCGAAGACGAGGCAATCGAGCTCGTATTCGACGCCGTCGACTACCACGCCCTGCTCGGTGACGCGCTCGACGCCCTGACCACCGGTATCGAGCAGGGTGACGTTCGCGCGGTTGAAGGTCGGCAGGTATTCATCGTTAAAAGTCGGCCGCTTGCACCATGGGCGGTAATAGTGCTTGAGTGCGTCGGCAGTCGCCTCGTCCGTGACGGTCTCTTCGACGCGCGCGCGGATGCGGTCGTCGTGCTGGAAGTCGACGATTTCGCCAAGCTGCTTCATTTCTGCAGCGGTCAGGTTCGCCCCGCCAGAGCCGTCCATCAACTGACCGAGCGACTTGAAGATCTCAGTCCAGCCGTCATTGACGAGATCTTCTTCGACTGGCACGCCGACCAGCAGGCAGGTGAAGTTGTCGTTGCGATCGCGCTGCCAACCGGCCTTCTGCGACTTGTACCACGCGGGGTCGGTCGGGCTGTTGCGGCGCAAGTCGACTGAAGACGGCGTGCGCTGCAAGACATAGAGATGTTTGGCGGCCTTGGCCAGGTGCGGGATGCACTGGATGCCGGTGGCGCCGGTGCCGATGATGCCGACGCGCTTGTCGCCGAGCTTGTCGAGCAAGCCACCCCCGTACCTGCCGCCGGTATAGTCATAATCCCAGCGACTGGTGTGGAAAGTGTGTCCTTTGAAGTTGCGCAGGCCGGGCAGGCCGGGCAGTTTGGGACGATTGAGCGAGCCACTCGAGATGACGACGTGACGCGCGCGGATCTGGTCGCCACGATCGGTCGTCACGACCCACAGAGCTGCGGCATCGTCCCAGCGCTGCTCGCGCACCTGGGTCTGAAAGTAGGAGCGCGAGTAAAGATCGAAATGACGGCCGATGCGCTGGGCGTGCGCGAAGATCTCGGGTCCGAAGGAGTACTTCTCCTGCGGCATGTAACCGGTCTCCTCGAGCAGCGGCAGATAGATGTAGGACTCGACGTCGCACTGTGCGCCGGGATAGCGGTTCCAGTACCACGTGCCGCCGAAGTCACCAGCGCGCTCGATGAGGCGGAAGTCGTGGATGCCGGCTTCTTCGAGGCGGGCGGCCATGCACAAGCC
>JAYTTO010000423.1:0-9804 GCA_043744975.1 Betaproteobacteria bacterium
GCCCATTCGATGATGGCGTCGTCGTTCGGCCCCATGGGCACGAGCGCGGCGCGCAGGTTGTCCAGCAGGCCCGGGTAGAGGCGAGACGAAAACTCCGCCGCATCAACCTCGCTGACTTCTTCCTTCATGCCGATCGCCGCATTGATGCCGCCGGCCACCAGGCTGTGGCTGAGCGAATGCACATCCTTCGATGCGGCGCCGCTTTCGCAGCAGTTGAGCACCACCAGCCAGCTCTCGCGCACGCCGGGGCTGCCCAGCAGGTCGGGCAAGGTCACTTCGATCGAGCTCTCGTCATGGTCGTTGACAGTGGCGAGCTGCAGCCGCGGCTTGTCGAAGGTGGTGCTGCCGTGGCAGAAGAAGTGCACCAGGTGCGGCGCGAAATCGTCGGCGACCTCGATCAGGTCGACCATCGTCTGCAATGCGAACTGGCTCAGGCCCGGGTCGGTGGTCATGGCCTCGGCGATCCGGTCCTGCAGGCTTTCCTGCGATGTGCCGACGTGCAGCGCAATCGGCAGACCGGCCTTGCGGGCCTTTTGCACCGCCGCATAAAGGCCGTCCCATTCGGGCGCGGCGTCGCGCCCGAGGGCGGACAGCACCACCATGATCCGCAGCGGGAACTCGTAGGCTTCGACCGCGCGTCCCGCAAGGTTCAGCGCGCCGGCGAGCCGCGCCAACGGCCAGCGCCGGTCCAGCGCAATGAAGACGCCGGCTTCGTCGCACAGCGCCTCCCAGCAAAACGCCTCGGCCGACGGCAGCGACTTGAGTTGCAGGTAGATCGGGCAGCGGGCGCCGTTCGCCAGCTTGAATGCGCCTTGCAGTGCCTCCTTGATCCGTTCGTGCGACTGCATCAGGGAGCTCAGCAGGATCTGCCCGTGCTTCATCACCGTGTCCGGCGCGCCGACGCCGGGGAGCAGGGCCATATCGCACTTGAACAGGGTGACGCCGATATCGTCATCGGCCACGTTCGGCGCCTTCACGAGTTGCAGCAGCGTCTGGTTGTCCCAACCCTTGACCACCTGCAGGACGATCGGGTCGCTCATCACAGCACCCCTTTCTGCGTGAGGCGCTCGAGCGTGAGCTTGATCTCGTCGACTCCCCGCGCGACGCCCTCCAGATCCTGCTGGGAGCGCGCCGCGAAGGGCTGGTTGGTCTTCTGGCTGCGCCGTATCTCGTACTCCTTTTGTTCGACGAACCGATGCGCAGATGCCATCCAGGCCGGGATGTCGGCCACCGGCGCGCCCGCGCCGCTGCCGACCCCGCGGCTGCGGGTCGGGGTGGCGCGCGCCTGACGCATCCCGGCCACCATGGCCGGCTGGCAACACAGCGCGATCGCCGGCATGGGCGCGGGGGAGATGCGTTCGTTCGAATAGATCAATCGGTAAGCGGCGACCAACTGCTCGAAGTCAGGGTCGTCCGCAATCTCGTGATGCAGCACCGGCCCGGGGCGCACCTGCGCGAATTCGTCGGCCAGGGCGCGCAGGCCGAGCGGTGAATAGTTGTGCTGCGGCGCCGTGAAGGCGACCGACCACGCCCCCAGGCCGATCAGAAAACGGCTCAGCTCGTCGCCGCCGACGAACCGGCACCACTGCGGGTCGTCGTTCAATACCGGCGACTCGGCAAACGCCAGGCTGCCGCTGCGCTCGGCCATATAGCCATGGCAGAGAAAGTGCACCACGTCGACCGACCGGCCGTCCATCGACTTCGCCATCCACTGCAGCCAGGGGCTGGCGGCCATGGCGGTGCGAGCGTCACCCCGGGCGCCGCGCGGCATCTTGTAGTCGCGTGAGCTCTGCGGGTCGAAGACAACCACATGGCTGTCCATCAGTCCCGCGGCGTTCAGCCGGCGGGTGATCTCCTGCGTGCATTCGAGGTCGGCGAAGATGTACACACGCACGTCCCGCCCCGTGACGGCGCCGACGATTTTCTCGGCCATCACGGCCAGGCAGGCCGGGATGCTGAAGTGCTCCTCCGATCGGGGCCGGCTCGCGCACAGGATGACGTTGAGCGTCTCCGGCGTCTCGACGGCGGCCTGCGCGAGCGCATCGGGCAGGCGCAAAACGGCGTGGCCGCAGTCCGCGAGCAGGCGCTCCCACGGCAGCGCCCCGAGCACGCCATAGGGCTTGACCAGGTGCAGCCAGAGCGCGCCTTCGTAGCCCTGTTCGTGCAATGCGCCGCCGATCGCCCGCGCCACGCCGTCCGGCAACGCGATGCCGCTGACCCCGGCGTCGGGTTGCCCGCCGGTGATCCGCGGGGTCAACCCGATCTGCTCGGCCTCGAAGGTGGCGGACCACAGAGCGTTGGCCTGCCCTTCCTCGGTGGCCTCGAGCGTCAGCCCGACCATGGCCGAGCGGCCGCGTGTCTCGAGCTCGACGACGAGTGCCACCAGGCTGAACTGCCGCTTGAGCAACATGGCCATGGCCTTACTCGCGCACCAGGTGGTGCAGCGCCCACCAGGTCGAGGTATTGCTGATATCGCCGTGGCCGGAGATGGCGGCGTCGCCGCGCAGGCCGTAGATCGGCGCCCCGGCGTCGAAGCGGTAGCTCGTCGGCGGCAATTCCATGTCGATCAGTTTTTCGCCGGCGCGGCGCGGGCCGAAGCCGCCGAGCGCGGCGAACCAGGTCGGCGGCTCGCCATCGGCCGCGATCTGCATTTCGCCCAGGTCGGAAGGTCGAACGATCGCCAGGTGGAAGGCTTTCGTCAGCGCGACATCGTTGCGGCTGAAGGTGGTGAGGATCGGCCGCTCGACGCGGCCGAGCGCCACGCGGTAGCCGCCCGGCCGGTGGTTGAGCGGCACCTCGTCGGCGAAGCAAAGGTGCGACACCGCCGGCTGCAGCAACAGCATCGAGTGGACCTTGCGCGGCAGCGCCGGCGGCACCGACAGCGCCGAAAGCATCACCTTGCCGCCATACGAGTGGCCGATGAGATGCACGCGCGCATCGCCGGCAGCGAGCAGGTCGATCAGCAGCGGGGCGACGCCGCGCGCACCGACGACGCCGGCGCGGTCCTTCATCATCCAGACGGTGGTGCCGCGGATCGCATTGCGCGCCAGGTCGCCAATCTTTCCGAAGAAGCCGGCGGCCTGGAGGTCACCGCCTGCGCCGCCTGCCGCGGCCGCACCAACCGTGCCGAAGTCGTCGGTATCGCCTTCGGGCGCCTGCGCGGCGGCACCCGCCTTCCAGGCGGCGACCAGGTCGGCGGGCGCGGGGGCCGCCACGCCGAGCTCGTCCTGCCCGCCGACATACAGCGGCTGCAGGATGCGCGCAAGGTCGAGAGCATCGGCCTCGTCGAGCGCATCGGACTGCGCCAATTGGTAGAAGCGCTCGCGGTCGTCGGCGCGAAGGCTTCGCGCGATATCGGCGACCGCGGCGCCATCGGCGGCGACGGCGGCGTCCATCGCGGCGTTCGGACCGCCGGCGGCGATCGTCGGTGCCTCTTCATCGCCACCCACGAGCACCGCGCTCGGCCAGAAGATGCCCACGAGCAACGGCTTGTAGCCGTCGGGCACCGGGATGGCCTGCTCCTGGCGCATCTTCATGAAGCCTTCGATGAAGCTCTCGTAGCGCCGGGTCGCGACCGTCCAGTCGTTGTTCCAGCCGTGCGAGAACATGAAGATGTCGCTGAAGCCGCCGGCGTTCTCGACCAGGTGCTGCCGCGTCTGCGGCCCGACGCAGCGGCCCTCTTCGTCGAACGGAACGATGTAGTACGGAACCGCGCTGCCGTTCGCGAGCGCAAGCGTGCGGTAGGGTCCGGCCGGCAAACTGGTAGGCATGGTCTTCACTCCTTCAAGATGCAAGACAACCGATGCGGCGGGGAACACAGGCTTTGCGGATCAGTCTCGAACTGGGCCTGACTATGTGCGCAATGGCAATGGGTCGTTTCGTCCTGCGATCACTGCCGACAGGAAATCGCAGAGGACGGGAGTCCTTCATGGAATCCAGCACAACCACAGTCCGTCTCTGCGAGATCGGTCGACGTCGCATCGGGCGCTCAATCGACGACGATGTCCATCCCCTGCAGATCGAAATGCCCTGCCGACATCGGCCTGCCGTCGGAATCGACTGCGACGATCTTCAGTTCGACTTGCCCGGACTTGGCTGCGAGCTGCCTGAGAGCCGGAGCGATCTCGAGTTCGAGGTCGAAGCGCTCTTCGTCGTCGGCCGTGGGAAAGCTTGTCTCGCCGCCATGGTCGTGGCCGCCCGGATGCGCGGGCGCCGGCGCGGCGTCCGCACCGGCTGCGCGGCCCGCTGCGTCAGCCTTCGCGTGCAAGTGGTTCGCCATCCCGAACAGTCCGATCGTTCCCGCAAGGTTCGGGTTGTTCTCGGTCGGCGTTCCGGCGTTCGCGTCGGGCGCGTTGACGAACACGATCGGCCCATGCTGAAGCGTGTCACGCTGTTTGCCCAGCCAGCCGACCCTTGCCCCAGGGCAGAAACGTCGATCGGGTATTTGTGGCTGGCGGCTTCAGGCGAAAGCCGTACCAAGCGCCCCGTCTTCGAAACCGGTGCGCAATTCGGCGATGGTCATGTCGATTGCGAGCTGGTAGTGCGGCCGGTCGACGAAGCCGGTCCAGTTGCCACCCCACTCGATCGCCAGCGTGCCGTCGGCCAGGGCGAGTGCTGCGGCCCGCTCATAGGGCGCCTCGCTGGTGACGAACCCACCGCCTGCGGTGAAGACGCCGATATCCCAGGCGATGCCGAAATTGTGGTTGCTGTGCCCGCCGCGGGCGTTGGTCACCCGCGGACCAGGGTTGCCGAAGCGCCCCTTGCGGAATAGCAAGTCCTGCTGCGCGTAGGTGCGCGAGCCGGAGATGATGCGGGCATTCACGCCACCGTCGAGGATGCGCCCGAGCAGCGTGCGGGCCTGGCCCTGCGCCTTCAGCGCCAGCGATGTGATATTCGATTCGGATCGGGTGTCGAAGGCGCGCGTCTGCTGGCGGATGGCCAGCGACCTGGCTTCGAATTCCCTGGCTGCGGCTTCGGTCTTCGGACCCCAGTCGCCATCGAGGTCTGCGAGGTATAGCCCCTCGGCCCGCAGCAATCGCTGAAAGAACAGCACATCATCGGGAAACAGCGATGCACTCATCGGAACCTTCCTCTGCGGGTTACTCGTTATCGCGAACCCGGCAACCCGAGTGATCGAAATTATGTTGCCCGTCGGCCGTGACCGCATCATCAAAACGGTGGGTGCGATCCGCTGCTTCTCCACGGGGATTGCGATGCGAGGGCGTCTGCGCCGAGTACGAACCATTCGCTCGGGCCGTGCGCATAGCCTGGTTTGAGGATGAATCCTTTGACCATTTGCCTTCGTCCACTTCCTTGTGGATGGACCGGCGGCGCAGCAGGCCTACGATCCTCGACGCCGGGGACCATGCACCCTGGTATGCAAAGGACGACCATGGCTGAAACCACCTACTTCTGGCAGGGCGGTCGCAAGATCCCGGTCCAGCAAGACGACTCCGACATCACCATCCACGCCGCCAGCGAAGCCGAAGCCCGGGACGCCGCGACCCGCGCGGGCGTCGAACTGCGGTCCCTGCGCGCCGCCACGCCCAACCTCGTGCGCGCCGCGGTCGCGCGCGACCCCGAGGCATCCGTCGACAGGCTGCGGGCACAGAACAATGTGGTCCACCACGTCTACCGCGAACCGAACGCCCCGCAGGGCAGCGAATACCTCATCACCGAAAGCTTTTTCATCAAGTTCAAGGACGGCACTCCGGACCAGCGCATCCAGGCGTATTTCGCGAACGAGAAGCTGGTCGTCGAGCGCGACATGGGCGCCAAGACCTTCCTCGTGCGCGTGACCGACGCCACCGGCAAGAACCCGATTCGCGCCGCCAATTCCGCGCAGGAAGAAAGCGACGTCGAATATGCCGAACCCAACCTGGTGCGGCCGCTAACGCGTTTCTTCATCCCGGCGGACGACCTGTTCAGCACCCAGTGGCACCTGCACGCCCCCACTGCCGCCCCCGACCTGCTGGCCGGCGCCGGCATCTTCGCACCCGAGGCGTGGGACATCACCCGCGGACGGCGCGATATCGTCATTGCGGTGGCCGACGACGGGTTTGATCTCGCGCACCCGGATTTTCAGGGGACAGGCAAGGTCGTGGCGCGCCTGAACGCCACGCTGCGCGGCGACGAGAACAGCGCGGCCATCGACTGGAGCACCGACGTCGAGCCGCGCGCCGGCAACTACCACGGCACGCCGTGCCTGGGTGTGGCGGTCGCCGAGGGCAACGGCAGCGGCGTGGTCGGGGTGGCTCCGGGCTGCTCGCTGGTGGCGGTTCGCTTCCCGCTGCAGGCCATGACCGATGCGCACTTCATCGTCATGTTCCAGAAGATCTCCACGCTGGCCGACGTGGTCTCGTGCTCCTGGGGCGTGGGCCCGGCCAACGCGCCGATGAGCATCGCGCTGCGCGACGCGATGACCCGCCTGGCCACGACCGGCGGGCGTCGCGGCAAGGGACTGGTCTTCTGCATCGCGGCGGGCAACAACAACTGCCCGGTCCAGGACTTCCAGAATACGCGCACCTATCGATTCCGCACCGACTTCGGTATCCGCTCGCACAGCGGGCCGATCGACCGCTGGGTGGCCGCCCACCCCGACGCCATCACGGTCAGCGCGAGTACCTCGCGCAAGACCCGCTCCGCATACTCTTCGTGGGGCAGCCAGATCAGCGTATGCGCCCCGTCGGACAACTGGGACGACCTGGGGCAGATCCACCCGGCGGGACTGGGCATCGTCACCACCGACAACGAAGGCGCCGGAGCCAACTCCGACTTCACGCCCGGCTCGCGCTTCACGAACCAGTTCGGCGGCACGTCCAGCGCCACGCCCACGGTGGCCGGTGTATGCGCGCTGGTGCTGTCGGCGAACCCCACGCTCGAGGGCAAGCGCGTGCGCGACATCCTGCGCCAGACGGCGGACAAGGAGATGTCGATGGTGACCGACACGCTGGTCAACGAACCCGGCGCGTTCAGTCCCGCAGGCTTCAGTCTGTGGTTCGGCCACGGCAAGGTGAACGCATTCAAGGCGGTCAAGGCGGCGGCGGGTGGAGTGGTGGAACAGCGCAGCGTCGACGTGAGCGTATCGCCCGGAACGACGATTCCCGATGCGGGAGTTCCGATCGTGAGCCGTATCGACATCCAGCAAGACGGCAAGATCGCCGAACTGCGCGTGCAGGTGGACATTGCCCACACGTACATCGGCGACTTGCGCGTCGATCTGTTGGCTCCCGACGGCACGGCGGTTTCGTTGCACAACAACACCGACGGCTCGGCCGACAACCTGGTGCGAACCTATTCGATCGACAACCAGCCGGCGCTGCGCGGCCTTGCGGGCAAGCCGATCCGCGGGGTCTGGCAGCTTCGGGTGGTCGATACCTTCCGGCTCGACGAGGGCAGGCTGAACCGCTGGAGAATCGTGGCGCGGGTTTCGCCGAACTGAGCGGTCTGCCAAACGCCTTGGCCTCTGGCGCACCCCGATGAGGTGGAGGTGCGCCGAGGTACCTCGAGTTCACGAAATCCAAACGCGACAGCGTGCAGCCCAAGGCTCAAGGCGAGTTCCCGCATGGTGCAACCCGCGAATTGACATCCTCAATCCGTAGGAAGCCGGTTCATTACACAGCGAATAAGCTGAATCCCTGCGCGCTATTGCGTAGCGCCATTCCCGCGCAACCTGTTGACGAGGGGATCATTGATGGCCGCCGCCCGCTCGACCCGAAGCAAACCTGATTCGGCCATCCAGGTGACCGTAAAGCCCTTCGGTCCAAGCACCGAAGCGCTGACCGCGGTCGGCGTGCGGGTCATGAACCTCGCCAGCGTGCGCAAGCTGCTCGGCCGAGCCAAAGGTAGGCTGCTCTACGTCGAGGCGCTCGACGATGAAGACAGCGACGACAAGCGCGCCAAGCCGCGTCCGCCGAGCCGTTTTCGCGCGACGATCCGGGACGACACGGGGCATCGGACCCTGCTCGTCGAGGGCGGGTTGGACGATCCGGGTCGCGTAGCGGTCGCCGAGTCCGCGCTGCCGCCACCTCCGTCGGATGCCGAGTTCGCCGCCGCAGTCAAGCTCGTGCGCAGCGACGCCGCGCTGGCAGGGCCGTTCGCCGCCGGCCGATTCGAGCCCTATCAGCCCATCCCGGCGCTGCTGCTCGAGCAACTGCCGGACGGCCGCATCGAGCGCCGCATTGCCGTCGGCCTGCTGCCTCGGGGGGATGGCGCGCAGCATGAGATCGTCGGCGTCGATCTCGCCCGCCGCCGGGTATTCCGCTTCGACGACCGGCTCGCGCCCAGCGCGCACCCGAACGATGCCGGACTGTGCGGGGTGCCTCACGACGCCGGCCAGGCCACGGCAGGCAAAGGCACGGCCGGGCAGGTGTGGGTCACGGTCACCCAGGGTGGGCAGACGCTGTGGCGGTTTCTGGCCGTGCGGCCGGCGGCATCGAGCGGCACCAACGGCTCGGGAATCGAATTGCGCTATGTCGACTACAAGGGCAAGCGCGTGCTGTACCGGGCCCACGTGCCGATCCTCAACGTCAAGTACGACGTACCCCCGTGTGGCCCGTATCGCGACTGGCAGTACCAGGAAGGAATGATCCAGGCCCAGGGCGTCGATGTCGCGCCGGGCTTTCGCCTGTGCCCAACGCCGGCGCACACGATCATGGACACCGGGTCGGACAGCGGAAACTTCCTCGGTGTCGGCGTCTTCGTCCAGGGCAGCGAAGTGGTGTTCGTCTGCGAGATGGAGGCCGGCTGGTACCGCTACGTCAGCCAGTGGCGGCTGCACGCGAACGGCACGATCCGCCCGCGCTTCGGTTTTGCGGCGGTCGAGAGCCAGTGCGTTTGCAATATCCACCACCACCATGTGTACTGGCGCCTGGACTTCGACATCCGCAGCGCCGGCAACAACCGGGTGCGCGAGTTCAACGACCCGCCGCTCACCGGTGCCAGCAAGTGGCACACCAAGCTGTTCGAGATCCGCCGCCCGCGCGACTTCGCACGCAAGCGCAGATGGCGGATCGAAAACACCCGCAGCGGTGAAGCGTACGAAGTGATCCCGAGAACCGAGGACGGCATCGCCAGCGCCCAGCCCGACTGGCCGTTCGGCCGCGGCGACGTCTGGATCCTGCGCTATCGCGGCAGCGAGATCGACGACGGCGTGGCCGCGATCGGGCCGCCGTTCGAGGCCGATATCGATCGTTGGGTCAACGGCCAATCCGTGTCCGACCATGATGTGGTGCTCTGGTACGGTGCCCACTTCACCCACGACGTAACCCATGCCGGAGCGGCCCAGCACGGCCACGTAGTCGGACCGGACCTGAAACCGGTTCGCTGGTAGGCAATTAATACGATCGAGAACGACCCGACGGAGGAACCGGTGGCACTGCGACTCACCCTGGACATCTTCAGCGGCCGCCCCAACCCCGTCGTCGTGATCGACGGGCCGGAAGAAAAAGAGTTGCTAGAGCGACTCGGGGTTGGCCGCAAGAAGTCAAAGGCGACCGGCGAGCGATTGGCCGGCCCGCCCGCGGTTCTGAGATACCGTGGCGTGGTCATCGAGCCATTGCGACCGTCTGCAATGCCGGGCAAGCCCGCACGGCCCGCCGCTGGATCGGCATCCACGCCATTTCGGCTGGCGGGCGGATCGGTACATTTATCAAGCAGGGTTTTCGAACCGCTCGATCCTCGTGTGGAGTAGTTCCTGTGCGACCGCAACGGGCCGTTTCGTCTGGCCGGATTCGACCCCGATTTCTTCGACTTCTGTCCGAACGAGATAGTGCGACTGCGCGAGCTCCTGAAGCGATTGCCCTG
>JAYTTO010000424.1:0-1752 GCA_043744975.1 Betaproteobacteria bacterium
TGACCGGATCATGGCCGGATTCGGCGGCGTCGCCGAGTACGGCATCACCGTCCGCTGGGACAAGAACTTCCTCAAGCTGATCCGCCTGCTGCTCGAACGCCGCTCGACGTTCGCGCTGTATGGCGGCGTCCGGTTCGGCGGCACGCTCACGCTCGAGGACGCGTTCGAGACTGGTTTCGATCATGTCGCGATGTGTGCCGGCGCCGGCCGTCCCACCATCCTCGATCTGCCCAACGGCCTCGCGCGCGGCGTTCGCACCGCGTCCGACTTTCTCATGGCACTGCAACTGACCGGCGCCGCCCGCACCGATTCCGTCGCCAACATGCAGTTGCGCCTGCCGGTGGTCGTGATCGGCGGCGGTCTCACCGCAATCGACACGGCGACCGAGTCGCTCGCCTATTACCCGCTGCAGGTCGAGAAGTTTCTCCGGCGCTACGAAGTGCTGACGGCGGAGCGCGGCGTGGGCGCCGTGCGCAAGGCCTGGAGCGACGAGGAAACCGCGATCGCCGAGGAGTTCCTGGTACATGCGCGAGCGATCCGCACGGAGCGAGCCGAGGCCACCGCACAAGGACGTCCGCCACGGGTCATCGAACTGCTGCAGTCGTGGGGCGGCGTGACCGTCGCCTACCGCAAGCGGCTACTCGACTCTCCGAGCTACACCCTCAATCATGAAGAGATCGAGAAGGCGCTCGAGGAAGGCATCCGCTTCGCGGAGAACGTCACGCCCGTCGCCGTGGAACTCGACCGCTTCGGTCATGCGTCCGCCCTGCTGGTCGAGAGCCGTCAGCACGGCGCCGATGGCGTCACAACCACCACTACGGTGGCGCTGCCGGCGACGGCGATCCTGGTCGCGGCAGGCACGCAGCCGAACACCGTCGCCGGGCGCGAGGATCCGGCGCATTTCACCATTGCCGGACGCTATTTCCAGGCGGTCGACGAAGTCGGACAACCGGTCACGCCCGAGCGCAGCGCGAAGCCCAAGGTTGTACAGGTACTGCTGTCGAAGCGCGACGACGGCCGCGCCGTCAGCTTCTTCGGTGATCTTCATCCCTCGTTCGCCGGCAACGTGGTCAAGGCCATGGGCAGCGCCAAGCTCGGTTATCCCGTGGTCAGCCGGACGTTGGCGGCTACCGCGCCGGTGTCGGCCTTGACGCCCGCCGAGTTCTTCGCGGGCCTCGACGGCGACCTGCGCGCCACCGTGCACGCGGTCGTGCGTCTGACGCCGAACATCGTCGAGATCGTCCTGCGGGCACCGCGGGCGGCGCGCAGCTTCCAGCCCGGCCAGTTCTACCGCCTGCAGAACTTCGAGTCGCGGGCCATGGTATCGGATTCGACGCGTCTGGCGATGGAAGGTCTGGCGCTGACCGGTGCGTGGGTGGACCGCGAACGCGGTCTCGTTTCCACCATCGTGCTGGAAATGGGCGGGTCGTCGGACCTCTGTGCGCTGCTCGAGCCGGGCGATCCGGTGGTGCTGATGGGCCCGACGGGCACGCCCACGGAGACACCAGCCGGCGAGACCGTGGCCCTGGTCGGCGGCGGCCTCGGCAATGCAGTGCTGTTCTCGATCGGTCAGGCGCTGCGGCGCGTCGGATCGCGCGTGCTGTATTTCGCCGGCTACAAGAAGCTCATCGACCGCTACAAGGTCGAGGAGATCGAAGCGGCAGCCGACGTGGTCGTCTGGTGCTCGGACGAGGGTCCCGGCTTTGAGCCGGGCCGGGCGCAGGACAAGTGGTTCGTTGGCAACATCGTGCA
>JAYTTO010000425.1:0-28456 GCA_043744975.1 Betaproteobacteria bacterium
GCGGGTAGCGCGGATCGCTGTAGCCGGGCGTCGACGGATGCCCGGGGCGCACCAGAGAATCGACCAGCGCCTCGTCGTCCTCGGCCCACGGATAGTCGAGGGCGCGCGGATAGTCCTGCCACTGCTCGAGCGTGCGCGGACCGCCGATCACGCTGGTGACGATGGCATTCGCGAGCACCCACGCGAACGCGAACTGGCCGGCCGTGAAGCCCTTGCGCTCGGCGTGCGCGCGCAGCGTCTGGGCGATGACCAGCGACTCCTGGCGGAACTCGGTCTCCATCATCCGCTTGTCCGCGCGACCGGCCCGGCTGTCGCTCGGCGGTTCCATGCCCGGAAGATACTTGCCGGTCAGCACGCCGCGGGCGATCGGACTGTAGGGCACGACGCCGATGCCGAAGTGATGGCAGGCGGCGAGGATCTCGACCTCCGGCATGCGGTTGAGCGCGTTGTAGTAAGGCTGGCACACGATCGGCCGCGGCACGCCCTGCACATGGCACTCGTGCATGAGCGCCGCGATGCGCCAGCCGCGGAAATTCGAGACGCCGAAGTAGCGCGTCTTGCCGGCCCGGATCAGGTCGCCCATGGCGCCGACGATCTCGTCGAGTGGCGTGTCTTCGTAATCGACGTGCAGGTAGTAGATGTCGACGTAGTCGGTGGCGAGGCGCTGCAGGCTCGCCTCCATCGCCTGCATGATCCACTTGCGGCCGAGGCCGAATTCGTTCGGACCGCTGCCCATGGCGTTGCCGACCTTGGTGGCGATGACCCAGCGGTCGCGTTCCGCCGCGACGATGCGGCCGACGATGCGTTCCGACTCGCCCTTGGAGTACTGGTCCGCGGTGTCGATGAAGTTGACGCCGCTGTCGCGCGCGGCGTGCACGATGCGCTCCGATTCGGCGTAGTCGGTGCGGTCGCCGAACATCATGGTGCCGAGGCACAGCGGCGAGACCTTCAGGCCACTGTTGCCGAGTTTGCGGTATTCCATGCTCTTCTCTCCCCTCTGGTCGATCACGCCATCCGGCTCACCGGCCGCGGCGGGCGCCGATGATGACACACCGGACATGCTGCCCCACGCTCCATTCCCCGGCGGGTACTAGAATCAGTCCCCCGCCCCGCCAGGAAATCGCCATGACCCAAGTGCCCGCCACCATGACCGCCATCGAAATCAGCCGCCCCGGCGGACCGGAAGTGCTGGTCCCCGCCACCCGCCCGGTGCCGATCCCCGGTGCGGGCGAGGTGCTGATCAAGGTAGCCGCGGCCGGGGTCAACCGCCCCGACTGCTTCCAGCGCCAGGGTACCTATGCGCCGCCCCCCGGTGCTTCCGACCTGCCGGGCCTTGAAGTCGCGGGAACCGTTGTCGCGATCGGTCCCGGGGTGGACGCCTGGAAGCCGGGCGATGCGGTCTGCGCCCTCACGCCGGGTGGCGGCTACGCCGAGTTCGCCGTCGCGCCGGCGGCACACTGCCTCCCGATCCCGGCCGGCCTGTCGATGTTGGCAGCGGCATCGCTGCCGGAAACCGTCTTCACGGTGTGGATCAACGTCTTCGAAAGATCGCATCTGGCGCCCGGCGAAACGCTACTGGTGCAGGGCGGATCGAGCGGCATCGGCGTCACCGCGATCCAGCTCGCGCGCGCCTTCGGCAACCGCGTGTTCGCGACCGCCGGCAGCGCCGAGAAGTGCCGTGCCTGCGAAGCGCTCGGCGCCGAGCGCGGCATCGACTACCGCAAGGAAGACTTCGTGGCGGTGATCAAGGAGCTCACCGGGGGCCGCGGGGTGGACGTCATCCTCGACATGGTCGGGGGCGACTACGTGCCGCGCGAACTCAATGCCCTCGCGACCGACGGGCGCCTGGCGCTGATCGCCTTCCTCGGTGGGACCACGGCGACCATCGACATGTCGCAGATCCTCTACCGGCGGCTGTCGATCTCCGGCTCGACGCTGCGCCCGCGCACCGTCGAATACAAGGCGATGATCGCCGCGGCGCTGCGCGCGAAGGTGTGGCCGCTAGTGGAGGCCGGCCGGCTGAAGCCGGTGATTCACTCGGTCTTCGCGCTCACGGATGCCGCGCGCGCGCACGCCCTGATGGAATCGAGCGTGCACGTGGGCAAGATCATGCTGCAACCGTCGGCCGCCGCGTGACCCGCCGGATGCCGTGACGCAGCGGCTTGACCGAGACCTCGCGGAACTGCGCCGGCGGCGGCGACCGGCGCAGCATCGACAGGTCGTGCTGGCGCTGGACGGCACGGGCGTAGCGGATGTTTTTCTCAAGTTCCTCGAGATAGAGGTTCTGGCCGCGGAAATGATCCTCGGCAAGCCGGTAGGCGCCTTGCAGGCCGTCTTCGAGACGTTTCATCGCGCCGAGATAGAAATCCGGGGTCTTCAGGACCAGGTCGGTACCCGACGAGAACAGCACCTGCTCGACGCCGTGCTCGTCGCGCTTGACGGCGACACCACCGGCCACGAATTCCGGGTACAGACGGTCGCGGCATTTCTCCAGGTAACAGCGGTCGGACATCTGCGCGACGATGTCCGCGGACCCCAGCATGCAGCCGAGGAGTCGCTGCAAAGGTTCGCGCACCGGAATGCGGTCGGTCGGGACCTCGTAGCCGGTGAAGTGGATCAGCTTGCTCGCAAGCGCAGCCTGGTCACCGAGCTGGACGCGCTCAAGGTAGTCGCGCAGGAACCGGGCGCCGCGCGACACGTGCGTGAGCGTGTATTCCGCGCCGTTGTGGTGGCGGGTGTCGTGCTCCCGGCGGATGTAGCCGACATCGTGGAACAGCGCCAGCGCCACGCCGAGACGGAACATGTCCTGTCCGAGGGCGCCGGTGCCGCTGCGGCGGTTCCGCTCGTAGCCATCCATGAGGCGCGCCATCGCAAGCGTGACGTCGAGTACATGCTGCAGGTTGTGGTACTGGGTATCGCAGGGCAGGTACCCCGGATAGTCGCCCTGGTAGATGCGCGTGGCATCCTCGAAGGCAAGGACAACGTCGGCGACCGAACGTGGCGCGTACAGGTCGGAGAAGATCCGCAGCACCGCCGTGCGGACCTGTTCCGGATCCGTGGTGCGGATCTGGTCAGTGACGTCGAAATCGTTGCGGCGGACTGCCATGGCGCCAGAGGCTCACGAAACTGGAGATTCTGCACATGTTACTACTCGGCGACCCGCGGCAGAAACGTCGAGCAAAGGGGATTACACCCGCCAGACGGGCGGATCGCCCGGCAGGGTACCGCCACGCATGCCGGATGGGGCGGGGCGGCGTGGTCAGTTCGCGTCGGCGACGGGGGGAGAAGGCTGGAGCTGAAGGCCGACGCGCCAGTCGGGCTCGGGCCGTGAAGCGATGAACCGGGACAGTTCGGTGAGGGCCTGCTGATAGACGTCGCGCTTGAAGTCGACCACGCTGTCGAGCGGTACCCAGAAATGGTTCCAGCGCCAGGCGTCGAATTCCGGCTTCTCGGAGCGGCGCAGGCTGACGTCGCAGTCGCGTCCGACCAGCCGCAGCAGGTACCAGATCTGTTTCTGACCCCGATAGGCGTGCCGGTGATCGCGGCGAACCCAGTGTTTCGGGACGTCGTAGCGCAGCCAGTCGCGGGTGCGGCCGAGGATCCGGACATGCCGGGCGTCGAGCCCGACCTCCTCCATCAGCTCGCGATACATCGCCTGCTCGGGCGTCTCGCCCGGGTTTATGCCGCCCTGCGGAAACTGCCAAGCGTGCTCCCGGACTCGTTTGCCCCAGAAAACCTCGTTTTTCGTGTTGCACAACACAATGCCGACGTTGGGCCGATAGCCGTCTCGGTCGATCATGTTTGTCACCTCATGATCGTAGCTTTGACCCGATTCTTTCATACTTCGGGCCCGGACGGAAGCATCCAGATGACTGATAAGACTCAGATAATCAGTCGCTTGTCGTCGTGGGGATTGATCTCGCGCAAACGCTCGACGTAGTCGGGGAATTCAAGGCCATGCGCCTTCGCGAGCTTCGCTGCGCGCTGGCGCAGTGCCGGCCAGCGCACCGGTTCCGGCGGCTTCCGGAAGCCGAATACCGCAACGTTGCCGCGGCGCGCGGCCGGCAGGCACAGTACCCGGCCGTCGAACGCGCGTTCGATCCGGCGTACGTAGACGTCGAAGCTGCGGTCCGAACTCCAGAGGTTGACCACCAGCACACCGTCGTCCTCGAGCGCCGTGGCGGCGTCGGCATAGAACCCTTCGCTCGCCAGCTCGCCGACCTGTGCATCGCCGTCGTAGGCATCGACCATGAGCACATCGCAAGCCTGCGCGTTGCCTTCCACCCAGTCGGCGCCGTCGCCCTTGATGACGCTGAAGCGCTCGCTCACCGGGGGCAGGGCGAACAAACTGCGCGCGGCGGCAATCACATGCGGATTGTTCTCGACCACGGTGATGCGGCAGTCGGGCAGCCGGTGATGGACGAACTTGGCGAGCGACCCGCCGCCGAGACCGAGCATGGCGACATGGCGCGGCGCCGGGTGAAACAGCAGGAACCCCATCATCGCCCGCGTGTACGACAGGACGAGTTCGACCGGATCGGCGATGCGCATCGTGCTCTGGACCGTATCGCTGCCAAGATGCAGCGACCGCAGGCCGTCCTGCTCGCTGACCTCGACCGATTCGGTCGGCGTGCGCGACCGGAAGGTGCGGAAGCGGGAGAGGATGCTCATGATTTCTCCGGTGCCACGGTGGGCGCTGCCGCTTCAGTATCCATTGGCGACAGATCATACCGGCCTGGTTGTCCGCTCGGTCAGCTCCAGGCCAGGGGCCATCCGTCGGACCGTGCGAACCCGTGCGTTCAGCCTGCCGGAGGCGTGCTGAGCGTCGGCGGCCGGGACGCCGTCGGCGGCAGCGCCCCAGGACGCCCGCCCCCCTGCACCGCCACTCCCCCTAGAATGGCGGCTTTTCGCAACCCGGGATCCCCATGCGCGTCAGTCAGTTCTTCATCTCCACCCTCAAGGAGGCACCGGCCGAGGCCGAGCTGGTCAGCCATCGGCTGATGTTGCGCGCCGGCCTGATCCGCAAGCTCGGCAGCGGGCTCTACACCTGGATGCCGCTGGGCCTGCGGGTGCTGCGCAAGGTCGAAGCGATCGTGCGCGAGGAAATGAACGCCGTCGGCGCCGTCGAACTCAGCATGCCGGCAGTGCAACCGGCCGAGCTGTGGCAGGAGACCGGCCGGTGGCAGGTGTTCGGGCCGCAGATGCTCAGGATCAAGGACCGGCACGAGCGCGACTTCTGCTTCGGCCCCACCCACGAGGAAGTGATCACCGACATCGCCCGGCGCGAGATCCGCAGCTACCGCCAACTGCCGGTGAATTTCTACCAGATCCAGACCAAGTTCCGCGACGAGATCCGTCCGCGCTTCGGGGTGATGCGGGCGCGTGAATTTCTGATGAAGGACGCCTACTCGTTCCATGCCGGGTTCGACGACCTGGTGCGCGAGTACCGGAACATGTACGACGCCTACGGGCGCATCTTCACGCGGCTGGGGCTCAAGTTCCGCCCGGTCGCCGCCGACCCGGGTGCGATCGGCGGCACCGGATCGCACGAGTTCCACGTGCTCGCCGACGCCGGCGAGGACGCGCTGGCGGTCTCGTCGGCGTCCGACTACGCGGCGAATGTCGAACTCGCCGAGGCGCTTGCCCCGACGGCCCCGCGATCGGCGCCGTCGCAGCCGATGACCAAAGTGCCCACGCCGGGCAAGACCACCTGCGAGGACGTGGCCGCCCTGCTCGAACTGCCGTTGACGCAATCGGTGAAGGCGCTCGCGCTGATGCACGAGGAGCGCCTGTTCCTGCTGCTGGTGCGCGGCGACCACCAACTGAACGAGATCAAGGCGGCCAAGCTTCCGGGACTCGATCCGTTCCGTTTCGCGACCGACGCCGAGATCGTGGCGCGCATTGGCTGCAAGCCCGGCTACATCGGACCGGTGGGCGTGGGCGCCGACATCACCGTCATTGCCGACCGGACCGTTGCCGCCATGAGCGACTTCGTCTGCGGCGCCAACGACGCGGGCTTCCACCTGACCGGCGTGAACTTCGGCCGCGACCTGCCCGAGCCGGCGCTCGTGGCCGACATCCGCAATGTGGTCGCGGGCGATCCCAGTCCGGACGGCGCCGGCACGCTCGAACTCTGCCGTGGCATCGAGGTCGGACATGTGTTCCAGCTCCGGACCAGGTATTCGACCGCGATGAACTGCAATTTCCTCGACGAGAACGGCCAGTCGCAGCCGATGGAGATGGGCTGCTACGGCATCGGCGTGTCGCGCATCGTCGCCGCGGCCATCGAGCAGAACCACGACGAGCGCGGCATCATCTTTCCGGATGCGATGGCGCCGTTCAGGGTCGCGCTGGTGCCGATCGGGCTCGGCAAGAGCGCAGCCGTGCGCGACGCGGCCATCCGCCTCCACGACGAACTGACCGCGGCGGGTATCGAGGTGCTGATGGACGACCGCGACGAACGCCCCGGTGTGATGTTCGCCGACATGGAGCTCTCTGGCATCCCGCATCGCGTGACCATCGGCGACCGCGGCCTGAAGAACGGCGAAATCGAGTACCAGCACCGGCGCGATGCCAAGTCGCAGGCGATCCCGCTGGCCGATGCTGCGGCATGGTTGACGGCGCGCCTCGCGTAAGGTGACGCCCCCCCAATCTCACTGCGTTCGATACCCCCCGATGGGGGGCTGCTTGCTTGGGGCGGCCCGGCGCTGCGCATGACCACCCCCCCAGCCTTCCTGCGGTCGGCACCCCCCAATGGGGGGCCAGTGCGCTTCGGAGCGGCCGGGCGCGCGCTGGATGCTGCATCACCGTTCGCCCTGTCGTCGGGGCGCGCGCCACGATAGTGAGGCCGATCGCGCTCACCAGCGGTGAACCGGCGGGGATCGGTCCGGAAATCTGCATGGCTGTCGCCGTGCGCTCGGACCTGCCGCTGGTGGTGATCGGCAATCGGGAGGTGCTCGAAGCGAGCATTGCGGGCAATGGAATCCGGCTCCCCGATTACGTCCCCGGCGGGCCGGCGAACGGCCCCTCGCTGCTGCACATGCCCGCGGCGGTCCCTACGGTGCCCGGCAGGCTCGATGTGCGCAACGCGGACTACGTGGTGGCCCTGCTCGACCGGGCGTGCCGGGGCTGCCGCGATGGTGAGTTCGGCGCGATGGTCACCGCGCCGGTCCACAAGGGCATCCTGCTCGAGGCGGGTCTGGGCTTCACCGGCCACACCGGGTACCTCGCCGACTGGTTCGGCGTCGAACGGGTCGTGATGATGCTGGTGGGCGGCGGCCTGCGGGTCGCCCTCGCGACCACGCATCTGCCGCTGCGCGCGGTACCGGACGCGATCACCCGATCCGGGCTCGCGCGAACCTTGCGTATCCTCAACGCCGATCTGCGCACCCGGTTTGGCATTCCCCGGCCGCGCATCCTGGTTGCCGGCCTCAATCCGCACGCGGGGGAGTCCGGCCACATGGGGCGCGAGGAGCTCGACGTCATCGAGCCGGTCCTGCATGAGATGCGAGGGGAAGGATTCGATCTGACCGGCCCGCTGCCGGCGGACACGCTGTTTCAGCCCCGGTATCTCGAGGCTGCGGACGCGGTGCTCGCGATGTACCACGATCAGGGCCTCCCGGTGCTGAAGTTCGCCAGCTTCGGCCACGGCGTTAATGTGACGCTCGGGCTGCCGGTGGTGCGCACGTCGGTCGATCACGGCACGGCACTCGACCTTGCCGGCACCGGACGCGCCGACACCGGCAGCCTGCATGCCGCGCTGGACCTGGCATCGCGCCTGCATCCGGCCGAGGCGCTTGCCGCCACCGCATGACGATCTGTTCCGCCGCGGGAGTCCGCCGGTGAGCCGGTCCGGCACCGGTGGCCATGTGGTCCGCAAGCGCTTCGGTCAGCATTTCCTGACCGATGTGGCGGTCATCCGCAGCATCGTCGAGGCGATCGCCCCGGATCGGGACGATGCGATGGTCGAGATCGGACCGGGCCTGGGGGCGCTGACGCGGCCGCTGCTCGACCGGGTGGATCGCCTGCACGCGGTCGAGATCGACCGCGACATCGTCGCCCGCCTGCGCGGCGAGTTTCCGCCGGAGCGTTTGCAGGTTCACGAGGCCGACGTCCTTGCCTTCGACTTCTCGGCTCTCGGTAACGGCCTGCGTCTGGTCGGGAACCTGCCCTACAACATCTCCACACCGATCCTGTTCCATCTCGCGGCGCAGGTGCGGGTGATGCGCGACGGCCACTTCATGCTGCAGAAGGAAGTGGTCGAACGCATGGCTTCCGACCCCGGCGGCAGCGAATACGGTCGTCTCACGGTGATGCTGCGCTACCGCTTCGGCATCGAGAACCTGTTCGAGGTCGGCCCAGAGTCGTTCGATCCGCCGCCGAAGGTCCGGTCGGCGGTGGTCCGCCTCTGGCCGCTGGATCCGCTGCCGTTCCGCGCGAACGACGAAGTCCTGTTCGGGCAGTTGGTGACCCGGGCCTTCACGCAACGGCGCAAGACGCTGCGCAATGCCGTGGGGCCGTACCTGTCGCCGGTCCAGCTCGAAGCGATCGGCATCGATCCCGGCGGCCGGCCCGAGACACTCGGCGTCGAACAGTGGGTCCGCGCCGCGAACGCGGTAACCGCAGCTGCCACGAACTGAGTTCTGACAGCGGCGCGTTCGCCCTTACGCCGACTTCTTTTGAATGAACTCGATCTTGTAGCCGTCGGGGTCTTCGACGAACGCGATCACCGTGGTGCCGTGCTGCATCGGTCCGGCTTCGCGGGTCACCTTGCCGCCGCGCTTCCGGGTTTCGTCGCAGGCCTTGGCGGCGTCGTCGACTTCCAGCGCGACGTGCCCGTAACCGGTGCCGGGATCGTAGGACTGGGTGCCCCAGTTGTGGGTCAGCTCGAGCACGGCCTCCTGCGACTCGTCACCGTAGCCGACGAACGCGAGCGTGAACCTGCCGTCCGGGTAGTCCTTGCGCCGCAGAACCTTCATGCCGAGGACGTTGGTGTAGAAGTCGATGGAACGATCGAGATCGCCCACCCGCAACATCGTGTGGAGTATGCGCATGCGTGCCTGTCCTCAGATTTCCATCAGTTCGAAGTCGTCCTTGCGGGCGCCGCATTCCGGGCACACCCAGTTCATCGGCACGTCTTCCCAGCGGGTGCCCGCTGGAATGCCCTCTTCCGGCAATCCGGTGACCTCATCGTAGATGAAGCCGCAGATGAGACACATGTAGGTGGTGAACGGTTTCGGATCGTTGTCGGACATTGCCAGGGAGCTTTCGGCTAAAATCTTGATTCTATAAGGCTGACCCGTTTTACGCCACGCGTCGATGATCGCCGCACCTCCCATCGTTCTGACTTTTGCCGCAACGGATCCGACGGGTGGAGCCGGCATCCAGGCCGATGTGCTCACGTTGACGAGCTTGGGCTGCCATGCGCTCTCGGTGGTGACGGCCGTGACGGTCCAGGACTCGTCCGGGGTCGAAGCGGTCATGCCGCTCGATTCTCATTGGGTCGCCGACCAGGCGCGCTGCGTCCTCGAAGACATGCCGGTGGCGGCGTTCAAGATCGGATTGCTCGGCAGCGTCGAGATCATCAGCGCCATCGCCGAGATCATCGCCGACTACCCCGACATCCCGCTGATCCTCGATCCGGTGCTCGCGTCCGGTCGCGGCGACGAACTCGCCAACGAGCGGATGATCGAGGCCATACGCGCCCTCCTCGTTCCGCAGACTACGGTGATCACACCCAACAGCCTCGAGGCCCGCCGGCTCGTCGAGGACGACGGCGACACCGATGAACCGACGCTCGACGAATGCGCGCGGCGCCTGATCGACCTCGGCAGCGAATTCGTGCTCATTACCGGCACCCACGAGAACACGACGCAGGTGATCAACACGCTCTATGGAATGGATGGCGTGGTGCGCAGCGACACCTGGCAACGGTTGCCAGGGTCGTACCACGGTTCGGGTTGCACACTGGCGTCGGCACTGGCCGCGACCATCGCCAACGGGATGAGCATCGACGCGGCGGTGCGCGATGCGCAGGAGTACACATGGCAGGCGCTGCGCTATGCGTTCCGCCCCGGTCTGGGCCAGCATGTGCCCGACCGCCTGTTCTGGGCGCGCGAGGCAGCGGCCGCAACCGATGCCGATTGAGGGTCTCTATGCGCTGACTCCTGCGCTCGACGATACCGGTGCGCTGCTCGATGCCGTCGGCCGCGCCCTCGATGGCGGCGTAGCTGCGGTCCAGTACCGGGCCAAGACCATCGGCGCGGCATTGAAAGTCCGGCAGGCGCGGCAGCTTGCGGACCTTTGTCGCCGGCACGGCGCGACCTTCATCGTCAACGACGACGTCGAGCTCGCGGCGCAGGTCGGGGCCGACGGCGTGCATCTCGGCCGCGACGACGCGACTGTCGCGGTCGCACGGCAGGCACTGCCGCGCATGGCAATCATCGGGGTGTCCTGCTACGACGACATCGGCCGGGCACTGGCGCTGCGCGCCGCAGGCGCCGACTATGTCGCGTTCGGCAGCTTCTTCCCGTCGGCCGTGAAGCCGCTGGCGGTCCGCCCGGCGCCGGGGCTGCTGTCCCAGGCCCGCCGGGAGCTCGACTGTCCGATCGTCGCCATCGGCGGCATCACCGTTGCCAATGCGCCGGCGCTGATCGCCGCCGGCGCCGACGCGATCGCCGTCATCACCGATCTGTTCTCGGCACCGGACATACGCGCCCGTGCCCTTGTCTTCAGCCAGTTGTTCCGGCACGCCCCTATCCCTGCAACTTCCTGATGCTGCCCACACCATGACCAGTCGCAACGAAGTCCTCTTCGAGAAATGCCAGCGCGTGATTCCCGGCGGCGTCAATTCGCCGGTGCGCGCCTTCCGCTCCGTCGGCGGCACGCCCCGCTTCTTCGCCCGTGGCAAGGGCGCCTGGGTCTGGGACGTGGATGGCAAGGCCTACATCGACTACATCGGTTCATGGGGGCCGATGATCCTCGGGCATGCCCATCCGGAAGTCGTGGAGGCGGTGCAGGTCGCCGCCGCGTCCGGCCTGTCGTTCGGCGCCCCCACCGAGCGCGAACTCGAGATGGCGGAACTGCTGACGCGCCTGTTGCCCTCGATCGAGATGGTGCGGCTGGTGAGTTCCGGCACCGAGGCCACCATGTCGGCGATCCGCCTCGCCCGCGGCTTCACGGGCCGCAACGGCATCATCAAGTTCGAGGGCTGTTACCACGGTCACGCCGACGCGTTGCTGGTCAAGGCCGGGTCGGGCGCGCTGACGTTCGGGCAGCCGAGTTCCGCCGGGGTCCCGGCCGATACCACCAGGCACACCCTGGTGCTCGACTACAACGATGTCGCCGGCCTGGAGCAGGCGTTCGCGGTCGGCGGGGCCGATATCGCGGCCGTGATCATCGAACCGGTGGTGGGCAACATGAATCTGGTCAAGCCGACACCGGCGTTCATCGCCGCCTTGCGCGATCTCACCACGCAGCACGGCGCGCTGCTGATCTTCGACGAGGTGATGACCGGCTTCCGCGTCGGACCGCGCGGCGCTCAGGGCCTGTTCGGCATCACGCCCGACATCACCACGCTCGGCAAGGTCGTCGGCGGGGGCATGCCGCTCGGCGCGTTCGGCGGCCGGCGCGATGTGATGGAGTGCCTCGCGCCGCTCGGACCGGTCTACCAGGCGGGTACGCTATCGGGCAACCCGGTCGCCGTCGCGGCCGGCCTGGCGACGCTGAAGGTGCTGCAGCAGCCCGGCTTCTACGAGAGTCTCGGCGCTGCCACCACCCGCATCGTCGATGGCCTGGTGGCGAGCGCGCGATCGCACGGCGTGACCTTTTCGGGGGTGTCGGTGGGCGGCATGTTCGGCCTGTTCTTCAGCCCGCAGCCGCCGACCAGCTTCCGCGAGGTGATGCAGGGCGACAAGGCAGCGTTCAACCGCTTCTTCCACCTGATGCTCGACAGCGGCATCTACTTCGCCCCGTCCGCGTTCGAGGCCGGGTTCGTGTCCTCCGCCCACGGCGACGAGGAGATCACCAAGACACTCGAAGCTGCCGACCGCGCATTCGCCGTTCTGGCGGCAGGATCATGAGGCGCCCGGCGGAAGAATGCGGGGCGGTGGGCCGGATGACCGGCGGCCGTGTCTGCATCGCCGGATTGCCGCGACCGGGCGTCGTCCGGAGCGGTCGCGTGACGACCCCGTCGTTACCGGAGCGCCGCGAGGTATTCGGCCAGCCCCGCCATTTCCTTGTCGGTGAGCTTGGCCGAAATGCTGCGCATCATGTTGTTGGCGTCGTTCGCCCGCTCGCCGGCGTGGAAGGCCTTGAGCTGCGCGATCGTGGATTCGGGATGCTGGCCGGCGAGCCGGGGAAACTGCGCCGGAATTCCCGCCCCGGTAGGCGAGTGACAGGCGGCACAGGCCGGCAGGCCGCGGGCCGCATCGCCACCGCGATAGAGCTTCTGGCCGAGCGCGGCGAGTTCCTTGTCGTTGGCGGCGGCCGGACGCAGTTTCTGCGATCCGAACCAGGCGCCCAGATGCTTCATGTCCTCGGGCGACAGGGCGGCGGCCATGGCGGCCATGATCGCGTTGGCGCGCGCACCGCTCTTGAAGTTGGCCAACTGCTTGGCGATGTAGGCCGGGTGCTGCTGCGCGAGGCTGGGGTTGATGTTGACGACGCTGTTGCCGTCGGGGCCGTGGCAGGCGGCACAAGCGGCCGCCAGCGCCTGTCCCTTCGCGGGATCGGCCTTGAATTCGGTTTCGGCGTGGGTGGCGCCAGCCAGCAGCAGCATCAGCAACGCGGACAGTTTCAGCTTCGACATCGATGGCTCCTACAGAGGTTGGGGGCCCGCCTGTCTGCCGCCGAGCCACCCCGGGTTCGGGCGCGTCCAGTGCGGCGCACGGCATGCATGACCTGCAACGTAACGTCGCATTCTATCGGAATCACCCGGCTTTGCTGCGCCGCGGTTGCGCGATGAGCGCGCTGCACCGGGCGCACTACGTCGCCAGCGCCCATGGCGTGCACGAGTTGCTGTCGGATGTGAACTGGGAGGTCGCGTTCGCCGGCCGCTCCAATTCGGGCAAGTCGAGCGCCATCAACACGATCGCGAACCGGCACCGCCTGGCCTTCGCCAGCAAGACTCCGGGTCGCACCCAGCTCATCAATTTTTTCGGCCTGGGCGACGATCGGTTCCTGGTCGACCTGCCCGGCTACGGCTTCGCGAAGGTACCGCAGAAGGAACGCCGGCACTGGGGCGAGTTCGTGGGCGACTACATCCGCACCAGGGTGTCGCTGCGCGGGCTGATCGTCATCATGGACGTGCGGCACCCGATGACCCCGCTCGACCTGCAGTTGCTCGACTGGTTCCTGCCGACGGGCAAGCCGGTGCACGTGTTGCTCACCAAGGCGGACAAGCTGAGCCGCCAGCAGGCAACGGCCCAGCTGGCGTCGGTACGCAAGGCGCTGGCGGCGCGCGGCGGCGTCTCAAGTGCCTCGCTGTTCTCGAGCCTGAAGAGGACCGGCATCCACGACGTGGAGACCGTGATTCTTCCCTGGCTGGGTCTGGTGGCGGCCGCCGAGGCGGTCCCCGCTCCGTAGCGGGATCCGGCCCCGGGGTCAGGGTCTGGACAAAGCCCGGTCCCGACACCATCCTCCATACCTGCGATCGCAGCACCCACCGTCTTCCATACGAACGTCATCTCTCTCTACGGCTCTCGATTCCATGCAGACTCTCGGTCGATATCCTCAGCGCAGGATGCGGCGCAACCGCCGTGACGATTTCTCGCGGCGGCTGGTGCGCGAGAACGTCCTCACTGCCAACGACCTGATCTACCCGGTATTCGTGATCGAGGGCACGGACCGGACCGAGCCGGTGGCGTCGATGCCCGGTGTCGAGCGCCAGACCATCGACCGGCTGCTGGCGACCGCAGAGGAGTGCGTCCGCCTGCGCATCCCGGCGATCGCGTTGTTTCCGGTCGTCGGTTCGCAGGCCAAATCGCTCGATGCCGTCGAAGCCTACAACCCCGATGGGTTGGCGCCGAGAATGGTGCGGGCGGTGAAGCAGCGCTTTCCCGAACTGGGCGTCATCACCGACATCGCTCTCGATCCGTACACCAGCCACGGCCAGGACGGGCTGATCGACGATTCGGGCTATGTGCTCAACGACGAGACCATCGAGGTCCTGCAGCGCCAGGCGGAGTGCCATGCGGCCGCTGGGGTGGACGTCGTGGCGCCGTCGGACATGATGGACGGCCGCATCGGCGCATTGCGGGCGAGGCTCGATGCCGGCGGCCATCAACGCGTGCGGATCATGGCCTATGCCGCCAAGTACGCGTCGAGCTTCTACGGGCCGTTCCGCGACGCGGTGGGCTCTGCCGGCAACTTCGGCAAGGGCGGCAAGCACACCTACCAGATGGACCCCGCCAACGGCGACGAGGCCCTATGGGAAGTGGGGCTCGATCTGGAGGAAGGCGCCGACATGGTGATGGTGAAGCCCGGCATGCCCTATCTCGATGTGGTCCGGCGGGTGAAGGACACCTTCAAGGCACCGACTTTTGCGTACCAGGTCAGCGGCGAGTACGCGATGCTCAAGGCCGCGGGGGCCAACGGCTGGATCGACGAGAAACAGTGCGCGCTCGAAGCGCTGCTCTGCTTCAAGCGCGCCGGTGCCGACGGCATCCTCACGTACTTCGCGCTGGACGCCGCGCGCTGGCTCACGGAATCGTAGGCGCGCCCGCGCTGCCGGGGCTCGTGCCGAGCTCGCGGTCGAGCCACGCGATCCGGACCCGCTCGATCGGCCGGCCGTCGGTGGAGGTTCTCATCGGCAGCCGCAGGTCGCGCGGATCCAGGACGCTCAGGCGCACATCGGCCGACGGCGTCTCGAGCTCGAAGCCCGGCGCCATCCGTACCTCGTCGCCGACCCAGTAGCGGTCCTCGCGGGGTCGGTAGGGGATGCTCCGGTTAATCAGGAACAGTTCGACTTCCTTCGCGCTGTCGGCGAACAGCACCAGCTCGATCCGGGCGTAGCGGCCGGCGCTGCCCGACAGCACCGTCCCCGTCAGGTGCGGATCGAAGGGCGCGAGCTGTCGCATCAGCGCAGCCGCCTCAACGCGCAGATCGTGCACCCGGTCGGCCTGCTCCCGCGCCTGGTAGAGCTGCCGGTACACACGCAGCGCTTCCTCCACCTCCGCCGTGTCAGGCAGGTTGCGGGTGTCGGGCGCCCCGGCCTGTTTCGCTGCCTTGCGCTTGGCGAGCCCGACATCGTCGATGCCGTCCTCCGCCATGAGGCGTGCAGCCAGGTGTGCGATGCGCGAGCGCATCTGCCGGCCCCCGTCGGCGTCGCGCGCGCCGCCGGCGGCAGCGGCCGTTCGTCTAGTAGATCTGGTCGTCGACATTGTCCTTGCCCCCGCGTTTGCCCGTGCCCGCCGGCGCCGGATTGTCGTCCACGGGCGGAACGTTCTCGTGATAGAAGAACTCGGTCATGCGGTTGGCCGCATTCTCGTCGCGCAGACCGGTGTCCGGATTGATCGCCGCTGCGACCACCCCCTCCGGGGCGACCAGCGGCTCCTCGGGAACATCCTTCAGCGCAACGCCCATGTAACCCATCCAGATCGGCAGCGCCGCTGCCGCGCCGGTTTCGCCGCCGCCCAGGGAGCGCGGCGTGTCGAATCCGATCCAGGCGACCGCGGCGATCTTCGCGTTGAAGCCGGCGAACCAGGCGTCGAGCTGGTCGTTGGTCGTGCCGGTCTTGCCCGCCAGATCGCTGCGCCCCAGCGCCAGGGCGCGCGCCCCGGTGCCGCCGCGGATCACGTCCTGCATCATGGTGGTCATGATGAAGGCGTTGCGCTGGTCGATGATGCGCGGTGCGGTATCGGGCACGGTGACGGGTTTGGTCTTCGCCAGCACGGCGCCTTTCGCGTCCTCGATACGGTCGATGAAGTATGGTGTGAGCTTGTAGCCGCCGTTGGCGAACACGGCATAGCCGTTGACCATCTGCCACATGGTGACTGATCCGGCCCCCAGCGCCATGGTGAGATAGGCCGGGATCAGCTTCGGTTCGAAGCCGAAGCGCGTGACGTACTCCTGCGCGTATTGCGGCGTGATCGACTGCAGGATGCGCACCGAAACGAGGTTCTTCGACTTGGTGAGCGCCGTGCGCATGCGCATCGGACCCTCGTACGTGCCGTCGTAGTTCTTCGGTTCCCAGGCCGCCGAGCCGGTCTCGCTGGCGTCGAACGACAGTGGCGCGTCGTTGATGATGGTCGCGGGCGTGAAGCCCTTCTCCAGAGCGGCGGAATAGACGAACGGTTTGAAGCTCGAACCCGGCTGGCGGTAGGCCTGGGTCACGTGATTGAACTTGTTGCGGTTGAAGTCGAACCCCCCGACCAGGGCCTCGACGGCGCCGGTCAGCACATCGATTGCGACCAGCCCGGACTCGACCAGCGGCAACTGCACGATCTGCCATTTGCCGTTGGCATCCTTCTGGGCCCGCACCAAGGCGCCCTCCCGCAGTCGATGGGCGGCAGGCGCCTTGTCGCCGATCATGCGCTGCGCAAACTTGAGGCCGTCGGCGGCGACCTCGACGCGCCCCCCGCCCTTCAGGTACAGCCTGGCGGTGCGCGCGTCGATCCCGAGGACGACCGCGGGAAAGATGTCGTCGCTGCGGCTCTCGTCCGCCAGGGCGTCCTCGAGCGCATCGTCGCTATCCGGCGACGCCAATTGCAGGAAGCGCTCGGCGCCGCGATAGCCGTGCCGCTGGTCGTACTCCAGCACCCCGCGCCGCAGCGACGCATAAGCCGCATCCTGGTGTGCGCGCTTCAGCGTCGTATGCACCCGGAATCCCCGGTTGTAGGTGTCGTCCTGGTAGCGTTCGACCATCATCGACCTGACCATTTCCGTCACGAAGTCCGCGCGCGTGGCAGCCGACACCGGCTCCGGCCGCACCCGCATTGGCAGGTGCAATGCGGCTTCGTACTGCTCCGGCGAGATCGAGCCCAGCTCGCGCATGCGTCGCAGGACGTACTGTTGGCGCAGGCGGGCACGCGCCGGATTGGCGACCGGATTGAACGTCGAGGGCGCCTTGGGCAACCCGGCCAGCATGGCGATTTCGCCCAGATCGAGGCGGTCGAGCGGCTTCCCGAAGTAGGTCTGCGCCGCGGCGGCGAAGCCATAGGCACGCTGGCCCAGGTAGATCTGGTTGATGTAGAGCTGGAGGATCTGGTTCTTGGAGAGGTTGTGCTCGATCTTGAACGCCAGCAGCGCTTCGTTGAACTTGCGGGTGAAGGTCTTCTCCTTGGTTAGGAAGAAGTTCCGCGCCACCTGCATGGTGATGGTGCTGGCGCCCTGACGTGCGCCGCCCTGGATGAAGTTCGAGAGCGCCGCCCGGGCGACCCCGATGTAGTCGATGCCGCCGTGCTCGTAGAAGCGTTCGTCCTCGGCGGCAAGGATGGCGTCGCGCATCGCCTTGGGCACCTCGGCGATGGTGACGACGGCCCTGCGTTCCTCGCCGAACTCGCCAATCAGATCGTGCTCCCGGTTGAAGATCTGAAGCGGGATCTTGGGTCGGTAGTCAGTGAGTGCTTCCAGCGAGGGCAGGTTCGGATAGGCAACCACAGCGGCATAACCGACGAGCAATCCGCCCGCGACGACCGCCGACAGGAGCAGAAACAGGGGGGGCAGCCACCAGCGCGACATCATGGGCAAGAGAGTTGCTTCGCCGGACAGGCCGATCAGGTGAGGTTCAGGAAGGCGGAGGGATTATAGGGGGTCGCCGTGGATACCTGGAAAACCCCCTCTTTTCCCGGCTTGCGTTGCGGTTGCAGCTAGTATCTAATGTAAAATATATCTTGTTGCCGTAACTTGCCCATGCTCAAGGGAAAACTGGATCTGGCGGCTTTCTCGACCTTCGTCGGCGACCTGATGAAGGCGAAG
Source organism: Betaproteobacteria bacterium (assembly GCA_043744975.1). Lineage (GTDB taxonomy): Bacteria > Pseudomonadota > Gammaproteobacteria > Burkholderiales. The sequence goes on from JAYTTO010000425.1 coordinate 17,917, forward strand.
GCACCGCCATTGATCGGCGTCGACATCAGTTCGTCCTCGGTCAAGATGGTCGAACTCGAAGCCGCAGGCAAGGGCCGCTATCGCTTGGAGCGCTACACCATCGAGCCGCTGCCGAAGGATGCGGTGGTCGACGGCAACATCGTCAACCTCGAAGAGGTCGGCGAAGCGCTCAAGCGGGCCTGGAAGAAGATGAACACCCGCATCAAGAACCTCTCGATGGCATTGCCGTCGGCCACGGTCATCACGAAAAAGATCGTCGTTGCCGCGGGCCTGAGGGAGGAAGATCTCGAACTGCAGGTCGAATCGGAAGCCAACCAGTACATCCCGTTCGCCCTCGAGGAAGTCAACCTCGACTTCCAGACGCTCGGCCCGGCGCCCAACAATCCGGACGAGGTAGAGGTGCTGATCGCGGCCTCGCGCAAGGAAAAGGTCGAGGACCGCGTCGCGGTTGCCGAAGCGGTCGGGCTCAAGGCGGTGGTGATGGACATCGATTCCTTCGCCTCGCAGACCGCCTTCGAACTGATCGAGGCGCAACTCGCCGACGGCGGTGCGGAGCAGACGCTGGCTCTGGTCGACGTCGGCGCGTCGATGATGAACATCAACATCATGCGCAACAACCAGTCGGTGTACTCGCGTGAACAGCCGTTCGGCGGCAACCAGCTCACGCAGGACATCCAGCGGGTCTTCAACCTGGCGCCCGAGGAAGCCGAGGCCGCCAAGAAAAACGGCGGCCTGCCCGGCAACTACGAATCCGAGGTCCTGACGCCGTTCATGGAGACGCTCGCGCTGGAGATCACCCGGGCGCTGCAGTTCTTCTTTACGTCGACCCAGTTCAGCCAGGTTCACTACATCATTCTGGCGGGCGGCTCCTCGACCATTCCCGGCCTCGACGCCGTCGTCACCCGTCGCACCGGCGTCACCACGATGATCGCCAACCCGTTCGCCGGCATGGACAAGTCGTCCCGCATCAAGGAGCGCCAACTGGAGCAGGATGCTCCCGCGTTGCTCGTGGCCTGCGGCCTCGCCATGCGGAGGTTCGACGCGTGATCCCGATAAATCTACTGCCGCACCGCGCGCAACGCCGCGCGGCCCAGAGACGCCAGTTCTTCATCCTGGCGGGCGCCGTGGTCGCGATCGGCGCGGCGATCGTCATCGCGGTGCACACCTACTTTGCCGGCCAGATCGAGTACCAGAACGGCCGCAACGAGTACCTCAACGGCGAGATCGCGATTCTCGATCGCCAGATCGACGAGATCAAGAAGCTCAAGGAGCAGACGCAGGCGCTGCTCGAGCGCAAGAAGGTGGTCGAGTCGCTGCAGTCGAACCGGTCGGAAACCGTGCGGCTGCTCGACCAGTTGGTCCGCCAACTCCCGGACGGCGTCTACCTGAAAAGCATCAAGCAGACCGGTGCGAAGGTCAACGTGGTCGGGTTCGCCAGTTCGAATGCCCGCGTATCGACCCTCATGCGCAATTTCGAAGCCTCGCCTTTCCTCGAGGCTCCGGGGCTGGTGGAGATCAAGGCGGTGACGATCGACAAGCAGAACATGAACGAATTCAATCTCAACGTCATGCTGACGCGTGAGAAGCCTCCCGAGAACGCTGTCGCGGCGAAGCCGGGGGCCAAGGGATCGAAAGGATAAGCCGCCGTGGCGATGACTCTCGAAGACCTGCGCAGACTCGACCCGCGCGACATCGGCCGCTGGCCGGTGGCGCCGAAGCTCGGCATCCTGGCGATCGTGCTGCTGCTGATCGTGTTCGGGGGCTACTGGTTCGACTGGTCCGGCCAGCTCGACGCGCTCGCGTCGTCGCGGCAGAAGGAGACGGAGCTGCGCTCGCGCTTCCTCGACAAGAAGGCGCAGGCCATCAACCTCGATGCCTACCGCAAGCAGCTCGCCGACATCGAGCAGTCGTTCGGCGCCATGCTCAAGCAGCTGCCCAACAAATCCGAAATGGAAGCACTGCTCACCGATATCAACCAGGCCGGTCTCGGCCGCGGCCTGCAGTTTCAGTTGTTCCGTCCGGCGCCGCAGGAAGTGATGTCGGAGTTCTATGCCGAACTCCCGATCACGATCAAGGTGACCGGCGCCTATCATGACATCGGTGCGTTCGCCAGCGACGTCTCGCAGCTGTCCCGCATCGTGACGCTCAACGACATCGCGCTGCAGATCGACAAGGACGGCAGTCTCGTGCTCGACGGCATCGCCAAGACCTATCGCTATCTGGACGACAGCGAACTTGCGGCCCAGAAGAAGCAGGTCAAGGGGGCGAAGAAGCCATGATCCGGATCTGCATCGCAGCAGCGCTGCTGCTGGCGCTCGCCGGTTGTGGCGGCGAGCAGTTCCAGGACCTGCGCCAGTTCGTCAAGGAATCGGGTTCGAACCTGCGCGGCAAGGTCGATCCGCTGCCCGAGGTCAAACCCTACGAGCCGTTTACCTACGACGCCTTCGATCTGTCCGATCCGTTCAAGCAGCGCAAGATCGAGCCCTCGGACAAGGCGACCGGCTCCGGACCCGCACCTGACCGGGATCGGCGCAAAGAGGCGCTGGAGGCATATCCGCTCGAGAGCCTGAAGATGGTGGGCACTCTTCAGGACAAGACCAAAAAGATGTTTGCACTCGTCAAGACGCCCGACAACAACATCTATCAGGTCAAGTCGGGCAATTACCTTGGCCAAAATTTTGGTGTGGTGTCGATGATCACCGAAACCTCGGTCACGTTGAAGGAAGTCATCCAGGACACCGCGGGTGTCTGGACGGAGCGCACGAGCAGCTTGCAGCTGCTCGACGAAGAGGAGCCGAAGAAATGACCAAAATTCTCCGGGTGGCGCGACGCGGCCTATCGACCGCGGCCGCGCTCGCCATCGCGCTATTGGCTTCCGCGGGTGCGCATGCCGCCGGCGAAGCTGCCGCGCAGAACGCCATCACGGCCATCGACGTCAGCTCCCAGCAGGGGGGCAAGGTCATCGTCAGAATCACCACGCGCGAGCCGCTCGCCAATCCGCCGGTCGGGTTCTCGATCAACAACCCACCCCGGGTCGCCTTCGATTTTCCGGATACGGCCAACGGGATGGGCAAGTCCACCCAGGAAGTCGGCAACGCCGAATTGCGTTCGATCCGCCTCGGCCAATCCGGCGACCGCACACGGGTCGTCCTCAATCTCACCCGAGCCATCAAGTATGACACCCAGCTCGAGGGTAACAATCTGGTCGTCACGCTGACGACCGGCACCGACGCCGCGGGCGGTGGCCCCGTGGTCGAGACCAAGTTCTCGCAAGGCAAGGCGAACACCAGTCACGCGCTGGTGAATATCGACTTCCGCCGCGGCAAGGGTGGCGAAGGCCAGGTGATCATCGACATGTCCGACGCGACCACCGGCATCGACCTGCGCCGGCAAGGCAAGTCGGTCATCATCGATTTCGTCCAGACCGACATACCGTCCAATCTGCAGCGCCGCCTCGATGTCGTCGATTTCGCGACGCCGGTGGAGACGGTCGAGGCGACCAAGCAGGGTGCCAATGCCCGCCTGGTGATCTCGCCGCGCGGCAACTGGGAGCACTCGGCGTATCAGACCGACAACCGCCTGATCATTGAGGTCAAGCCGGTTGTCGAGGATCCGAACAAGATCGGCGCGGCCTCCGGCCGCGGCTACACCGGCGACAAGCTCTCGCTCAACTTCCAGAACATCGAGGTGCGGGCGGTGCTGCAGGTCATTGCCGACTTCACCGGGCTCAACATCATCACCAGCGACACCGTCGCCGGTAACCTCACGCTGCGGCTGAAGGACGTGCCCTGGGATCAGGCGCTCGACATCATCCTGCAGTCCAAGGGGCTGGACCTGCGCAAGAACGGGAACGTCGTCTGGATCGCCCCGCGCGACGAGCTCGCGACCAAGGAGAAGCTCCAGCTCGAAGCCCAGGCGCAGATCCAGGAACTCGAACCGACCCGGACCGAAAGCTTCCAGCTCAACTACCAGAAAGCCGATGCGCTGCAGAAGCTGCTCTCCGACGCCAGCCAGCGCGTGCTGTCAAAGCGCGGCAGCGCCGTGGTCGACATCCGCACCAACACCCTGTTCGTGCAGGACACCCCGAGCAAGCTCGAGGAGGTCGCGCAACTCATCAAGAAGGTCGACCGCGCGGTCAAGCAGGTGCTGATCGAGGCCCGCATCGTCGAAGCGAGCGACACGTTCGGCCGCTCTCTGGGCGTGCGTCTCGGCAGCCTGACCAAGGCCGACGGTTTCGGCGGACCGGCAGGCGCGCGCACATGGATCGGCGGCAACGTCCGAAGCACCGGTGTGCAGACGACGCAGGCGCAGGACTACGCGTCGAGTTTCTTCCCGGATTCCCTGTCGGTGAACCTGCCGGCGGCCACCCTCGGTACCGGCACCAATCCGGGGGCGTTCACGTTCACGTTGTTCAATTCTGCCCTCACGCGCTTCCTGAACCTCGAGATCTCCGCACTGCAACTCGACGCCCGCGGCAAGATCATCTCGAGCCCGCGAATCATCACGGCCGACAACGTCGAGGCCAACATCGAGCAGGGTACCGAGATTCCGTACCAGACGGCCACGGCTTCGGGCGCGACCAGCATCAGCTTCCGCAAGGCGACCTTGCGCCTCAAGGTCAAACCGCAAATCACGCCCGACGACAACGTCATCATGAAGCTCGACGTCAACAAGGACAGCGTCGGCCAGACCACCCAGGCCGGTCCGGCGATCGACACCAAGCAGGTCACCACCGAAGTGCTGGTCGAGAACGGCGGCACCATCGGCATCGGCGGTATCTTCACCCAGGACGAGACGACGCAGACGAGCAAGATTCCATGGCTCGGCGACCTCCCGTTTGTGGGCTTCCTGTTCCGCAGCGAACGCCGCTTCAACGACCGCCGCGAACTCCTGGTGTTCGTGACCCCGCGAATCGTCAAGGACAACCTGACGCTGCGCTGATCCGGCGCAGCGCCGGTTCTTGCCGGGGCTTCTCGTTCGCGGCACCGACGGCGCGCGTCTCGAACCGGCCGGAAGCTGCCCGGCATGCGCCGGGGCTCGGCGGACGATGCACTACAATTCCGGAATGGACGATGTCGACATCAACGGGCGCTGCCACGTCCCCGGCAACATCTTTCTGGTCGGACTCATGGGTGCCGGCAAGACGTCCGTGGGCAAATTGCTGGCGCGGCGGCTGGGCAAGGCCTTTCACGATGCTGACCAGGTACTCGAGGCGCGCACCGGGGTGCGCATCCCGGTCATCTTCGAGATCGAGGGCGAACCCGGCTTCAGGGTCCGCGAAGCCGCTCTGATCGACGAGCTCACGCAGCTCGACAACATCGTGCTGGCAACCGGCGGCGGCGCGGTGCTTGCGGAATCGAATCGCGCGGCGCTGAAGGCCCGCGGTACGGTCGTCTATCTGCGGGCGAGCGTGGACGAGCTGTGGAATCGCACCCGGCATGACCGCAACCGTCCGCTGCTCCAGACCGCGGATCCGCGCGCCCGGCTCGAGGTGCTCCATATCCAGCGCGATCCGCTCTATCGCGAGGTGGCGCACCACATCGTCGATACCGGCAGCCAGAGCGTGAAGTCACTGATCGCCCGCCTCGAAGTACAGCTGGCCGAACGCCATTCGGGCCAGGAAGAGGGAACACCGTGCTGACACTCACCGTAGGCCTGGGGGATCGCAGCTATCCGATCAGGATCGGGCAGGGGCTTCTGGGGAACGCCTCGTTGTTGCGCGCGCATCTGCCGCAGCCGCGCGTCGCCATCGTCACCAACGCCACCGTTGCACCCCTGTATCTCGACCAGGTCGCGTCCGGCCTGTCCCGCCTCGGCGTCGGGGTGGTCGACGTGGTGCTGCCGGACGGCGAGGTCCACAAGACCTGGCAATCGCTCGCAACCATCTACGACCGCCTGCTCGGGGCGCGCTGCGAGCGCCGCACCACCATAGTGGCGCTCGGCGGCGGCGTGATCGGCGATCTCGCCGGGTTCGCGGCCGCTACCTATCTGCGCGGGGTGCCGTTCATCCAGCTGCCCACGACCCTGCTCGCGCAGGTCGATTCCTCGGTCGGCGGCAAGACCGCGATCAATCACCCGCTGGGCAAGAACATGATCGGCGCTTTCTACCAGCCGACGGCGGTGCTGGTCGACATCGACACCCTGCTGACGCTGCCCCAGCGCGAACTGGCCGCGGGCCTGGCCGAGGTCATCAAGTACGGCATCATCGGGGACCCGACGTTCTTCGACTGGCTTGAAGCCAACATCGATCGGCTGGTGGCGCGCGACCCTGAAGCGCTGGCCTGGGCGGTCCGCCGCTCGTGCGAGTACAAGGCGGCGGTCGTCGCGATTGACGAGCGCGAGACCGGCCCGCGCGCCATGCTGAACCTGGGCCATACGTTCGGCCATGCGATCGAGACCGGCCTCGGGTTCGGGGTCTGGCTGCACGGCGAGGCGGTCGCCGCGGGCATGGTGCTGGCCGCCCGCACGTCGGTCGAACTGGGCGACCTCGAACCCGGCCAGCTCGACCGGATCGAGCGCCTCCTGATCCGCGCCGGCCTGCCGGTGTCCCCGCCGGACCTCGGGTTCGACCGCTGGATGGAGCTGATGGGGCACGACAAGAAGGTCGAGGATGGGACCATCCGCTTCATCCTCCCGCGCGGAATCGGCGCCGCCTATGTCAACGGCGCGGTCCCCGGCCGGGTCCTGGAGCAGGTGCTCACCCCGGGTCTGGCCCATGCCTGACCTGGCCCCGTACGCGGCCAAACCCGAAACCGCCGGCGGCCGCCGCATCGCCGAACCGGCGCCGGAAGGGCGTAGCGAGTTCCAGCGCGACCGCGACCGGATCGTCCACTCGGCGGCATTCCGGCGCCTCGAGTACAAGACCCAGGTCTTCGTGAATCACGAAGGCGATCTGTTCCGGACACGGCTGACCCATTCCATCGAAGTTGCACAGATCGCCCGCTCGATCGCCCGCAACCTGGAGCTCAACGAGGATCTGATCGAGGCCATCGCGCTCGCCCACGACCTCGGCCACACCCCGTTCGGGCACGCCGGCCAGGACGCCCTCAACGACTGCATGCGCGAGCACGGCGGCTTCGAGCACAACCTTCAGTCGCTGCGCGTGGTCGATCACCTCGAGAGCCGCTATGGCGCCTTCGACGGCCTCAACCTCACCTTCGAGACGCGGGAGGGCATCCTCAAGCACTGCTCGCCCCGCAATGCCGAGCGTCTCGGGGCGGTTGGCGAGCGCTTCCTGCTGCATCACCAGCCCGGGCTGGAGGCGCAACTGGCCAATCTCGCCGACGAGGTTGCCTACAACAATCATGACGTCGACGACGGCATCCGCTCCGGCCTGATCAGCGTCGAGGAACTCGCCGAGGTCCCGATCTTCGCGCGCCACCTCGCCGCGGTCCGGGCGGCGTTTGCGGGCCTGGCCGACCGTCGCGTCATCCACGAAACCGTGCGCCGGATGATCAACACCCTGGTGGGCGACCTCACCCGCCAGACCGCGGAGAACATCCGTCTTCGCGCCCCGGCGTCGATCGAGGAGGTGCGACGGTCCCCGCCGCTGGTCGGCTTCAGTCCCGCGATGCAGGCCGAGCAACAGGCGCTCAAGAACTTCCTGCGCGTGCGTTTGTATCAGCACTACCGGGTTGCCCGCATGGCGGCGAAGTCGCGCCGCATCGTGCGCGAACTGTTCGACGCCTTTCACGGGGATCCGCGCCTGTTGCCGCCCGAGTTCCAGCAGCGGGCCGAGGGCGATGCCGCCCGGGCGATCGCCGACTACATCGCCGGCATGACCGACCGCTACGCGATCCGCGAACACCGCCGGCTGTTCGCCATCGACGAAACCTGAGAAGTACCCCCCCCAATGGGTGGGCCAGCCCACTTGGGAGCGGCCCAGCGTGGGCTGAGTCTGCTGCCCGGGGTGACTGGTGGGCATTTCGCCAGCGTCCCTGGGCGGGAAACTCCTGCCCAGGGCGCCGGGAATGGCCGGAAACGCCGGCAAAGCCGCGTCGATATTGAAGGACCGGGGGCCGCGCGTTAGACTTTACCTCCCGCCCTGCGAGGACTGATGCCTCAGCCTCGTCAGGAAATGCCGTTGGGTTCCGTGCCTACGCCCCCACCTGCAGAGGTGTATGGCGGTCGCCCGGGGTTCCGACGCGAACGCCGACCCAGTCCGCAAACGAGGTTATACCGTGGCGCATCCAGCTTTGCCGCAGCGGCAGGGACTCTACGACCCTGCAAACGAACACGACGCGTGTGGCGTCGGGTTCGTCGCCCACATCAAGGGGCGCAAGAGCCACGACATCATCGGCCAAGGCCTGTTGATCCTGAAGAATCTCAGCCACCGCGGCGCGACCGGGGCCGATCCGACCGCCGGCGACGGCGCCGGCATCCTGGTCCAGATCCCGGATGCCTTCTTCCGCGAAGAACTCGCCGCCCAGGGCATCACCCTGCCCCCGCTCGGCAAGTACGGCGTCGGCATGATCTTCCTGCCCCAGGAGCCGGCGAGCCGACTGTCCTGCGAACAGGAGATCGAGCGGGCGATCCGCTCCGAAGGCCAGGTGCTGCTCGGCTGGCGCGACGTGCCGCGCGACAACTCGGTGTTCAGCACCGCGGTCCAGCGCATCGAGCCGGTCATCCGCCAGGTGTTCATCGGCGAGGGCAGCGACGTCACCGTGACCGAGGCGCTCGAGCGCAAGCTCTACATCATCCGCAAGCGCGCCGGGCATGCGATCCAGGCGCTCCACCTGGCGCACGGCAAGGAGTTCTACGTGCCGTCGATGTCGGCGCGGACCATCGTCTACAAGGGGATGCTGCTGGCCGACCAGGTGGGCAGCTACTACCACGACCTGCGCGACCCGCGCTTCATATCGGCCCTGGCGCTGGTGCACCAGCGGTTCTCGACCAACACCTTCCCGAGCTGGGACCTGTCGCATCCGTTCCGGATGATCGCCCACAACGGCGAAATCAACACCCTGCGCGGCAACGTCAACTGGCTGCGCGCGCGCCAGGGAGCGATCTCGTCGCCGATCCTGGGCAAGGACCTCGAGAAACTGTGGCCCCTGATCTACCCGGGGCAGTCCGATTCGGCCTCGTTCGACAACGCCCTCGAGCTGCTCACCATGGGCGGCTACTCGCTGGTCCACGCTATGATGATGCTGATCCCGGAAGCCTGGGAGAAGCACACCCTGATGGACGAGAATCGCCGCGCGTTCTACGAATATCACGCGGCAATGATGGAACCGTGGGACGGTCCTGCGGCGGTCGCCTTCACCGATGGCCGCCAGATCGGTGCGACGCTCGACCGCAACGGCCTGCGCCCGGCGCGCTACATTGTCACCGACGACGACCTCGTGATCATGGCCTCCGAATCGGGCACGCTGCCGATCTCCGACGAGCGCATCGTCAAGAAGTGGCGGCTGCAGCCGGGCAGGATGTTCCTCGTCGATCTCGAGTTGGGCCGGATCATCGACGACAAGGAACTCAAGGATTCGCTCTCGGCGCTGAAGCCCTACCGCGAATGGATCGAGCGCATCCGCGTCAAGCTCGACAAGCTGCCGGAGCCCGGTGAGGCGCGCGCGATCTCCGCCGTCCCGCTGCTCGACCGCCAGCAGGCTTTCGGCTACACCCAGGAGGACCTCAAGTTCCAGCTGCTGCCGATGGCGCAATCGGGCGAAGAGGCGATCGGCTCGATGGGTAACGATTCGCCGCTGGCGGTACTGTCCGACAAGAACAAGACGCTCTACCACTACTTCAAGCAGCTGTTCGCGCAGGTCACCAATCCGCCGATCGACCCGATCCGCGAAGACCTCGTGATGTCGCTGGTGTCGTTTATCGGCCCCAAGCCCAACCTGCTCGGGGTCGACGAGACCAACCCGCCAATGCGCGTCGAGGTCACCCAGCCGATCCTCGACGTGGCGTCGATGGAGAAGATTCGCCACATCGCGCAATACACCGACAACAAGTTCCGGTCGTACCAGCTCGACATCTGCTACCCGGTGGCCTGGGGACCGAAGGCGATCGAAGCGCGGCTTGCGAGCCTGTGCGCCGAGGCGGTCGATGCGGTCCGGTCCGGCTACAACATCCTGATCCTGTCCGACCGCAGCGTGAACGCGGAACACGTCGCCATTCCGGCCTTGCTCGCGACCTCCGCGGTGCACCTGCACTTGGTCGAGAAGGGGCTGCGCACCTCCGCCGGCCTCGTGGTCGAGACCGGTTCGGCGCGTGAAGTCCACCACTTCGCCCTGCTCGGCGGCTACGGCGCCGAGGCGGTCCATCCCTATCTCGCGATCGAGTCGATCCTGGCGGCCGGTGCCCAACTACCGGCCGACGTGCGCGGCGAGAAGGCCGTCAAGCAGTACATCAAGGCCGTTGGCAAGGGCCTGATGAAGGTCATGTCGAAGATGGGCATCTCGACCTACATGTCGTACACCGGCGCCCAGATCTTCGAAGCCGTCGGCCTGTCGTCGAGCCTGATCGAGAAGTGCTTCACCGGCACCACGTCCTCGGTCGAAGGCATCGGTATCTTCGAGGTGGCCGAGGAGGCGATCCG